>NZ_JBHXNY010000006.1:0-204333 GCF_042719275.1 Nocardioides sp. NPDC058538
AACACCATCGTGGCCCGGCCCCGGTCACAGCGCTACCGGAACCGAGCCACGATCTTCAACTTCCACAGTCACCGAAGGTGCCCTCCGGCTCGGCGTTGGTTGTGGTCAGAACCGGCCGACTCGGCTCAGTTGGGATCGGCGGGCGGCGGCGGCTTCTCAGACTCGTCGGTGCACTCGACCTCGTCCTGCGGGATGTAGGTGGTCTTGAAAGTCTCGGTGTCGACCTTCGAGCCCGAACCCGCGTTGTAAAAGTCGCGCCAGACGTTGATCGAGAAGCCCTGGGCGCCGACGGTGTTCTCGCAGTTGCCGTCGGTGATCTTCTGCTTGCCCGGCTGCTTGAAGTCGTAGCGCTCGCCGGTGCGGGTCTTGATGTCCCAGATCTTGGTGGACCACATCTCGACGGTCACCGAGCCCTGGCTGCTGCCGCTGGCAGGGTTCACCCAGGAGCGGATCAGGACGCCGTACTTGGTGTTGTTCTTGAACTTGAGGTCCAGCGAGGGCCAGGCGACGGTCGCCTCACGGCCGATCGGGTAGCGGTCGATGTAGAGCGAGTGGGCCTTGTGCTCGACGTCTTGGAGGCCGGCGAAGAACATCGCGTTGAACGTGGTCGTCGCCATCTGCGAGACACCGCCGCCGTAGTCCTCGCGGAAGACGCCGTTCTGGATCATCCAGCCCTTGGTGAACCCGTTGGCGGCCGTACGCTCCCCGACGATGCCGTTCATCGAGAAGGTGTCCCCCGGCGCGAGCACGGTGCCGTTGACCAGCTCGGCGGCGCGACCGATGTTGACGTTGCGGTATTCGGCGTAGGGGAAGTTGGTGGTGAAGGTCGAGACCTTCTCCTTCACGCCCCAGGCCTTGGCCTCCTCGGTGGTGACCTTCGGCTTGGCGACCTTCGACTTCACCTCGACGGTGCGCTCGCCCTTCGGCGCCGTGACGACGTCGAGGAAGACCGCCTCCAGGTCCTTCTGGTTGAAGGTGACACCCGGCTTGGCGGGGATGACCTTCGGAGCGCCGTTGACCATCTTGATGGTCGCGTCGACCGGCTTCGCGGCGTCGTCGGCGAGGGCCTTCTTGAGCACCTTCTTGAGCTTGCTGGGCGCGACCGAGGCCTGCAGCTCGCCGTCCTTCGGGTCGAACCGGATCGCGTCGCCGAACTCCTTCGGGGACAGCTCCACCGGCGTCTTCTCGAACTTCAGCGTGATCGGCCCGGAGACCGCCGGCGTGGCGACCTTGTCGACCGCCTCCTGGACGTCGGCCTCGTCGACGTCGGGGGTGAGCTCCGCGAGAGGTACGTCGGCCTTGCGGTCGCCCTCGACGAGGAGCTGACCGGCGAGCGCGGTCCGGAGGGCCTCGTCGCTGACGCCCTCACCGGCGACCGGCTGGGTGGTCTTGATCTTGCCCTTCTTGATGACGACGTCGCCGTCCTTGAAGGGGGTGCCGGCGCGCTTGTTCACCTTGGCGGCGACCTTGGCGATCAGCTTGTCGTCGGCCTTGACGACGGGCTCGATCTCGGCACCGCCGGTGAAGTGCTTCCACAGCTTGACCGGGCTCCAGCTGCGTACGGCGTTGGCCTTCTCGATCGTCGCCTCGGCATCGAAGCTCAGGCCGGCGTCGGCCGGGTTGACCTCGGTCGTGCTGTCGCCCGCGCTCACGTTGATCGGCTGGCTGTGGGCGGGAGCGAACTTCTGGTCCAGCAGCGGAGTCGCCGCGGCGGCCGTCATGCCGCCGATGTCCACGCCCGCGACCGTGGTGCCTTCGGGGATCTTCTCCCCCGCCACGGCGTACGCAGCAGCCCAGCCGACGAAGGCCAGGACTGCGATGCCCCCCGCGATCGCAGCGACGACCTTGGTGCCGGTGCCGAGCGGCTTGCTCTCTGCCGCGACCGGCTGGGCGTAGTCGGGCTGCTCGAAGGCGGAGTGATCGTAACCGGAGTGGTCGAAGCCGGGCTGGTCGAAGCCGGGCTGGTCGAAGCCGGGCTGGTCGGCGGGGGCCGGCTCGTGCACGACGAACGGCCCGACGCCCATGACGGTCGCCTCGAGCGGCTCGTCGTCGAAGTCGGGAGGGTTCTGGGCCTGGTTGTCGAGCGCGATCTCGGTGGCCGCATCGCTGTCCAGCTCGGGGGCGGCGTCGACCGCGTCCGGCTCCGGGGCGAACTTCCGGTTCTTCGATACGAAGAGGAAGTTGTCGTCCTGCGGCAGCTCCGCACGCTTCGGCAGCTCCGAGCGCAGCATCGTGCTGCGCAGCAGGGTCTCCTCGGCGGGATCCTGATCGGCGTCGTTCGGGACCGGCGTAGCACCCGTGGACTCGGCAACACGGGCGTCGATCTCGATCTGAGGGATCATGATCGTCTCGATGGCAGCATCGTCCGCGCCAGCTTGGCTGGCGTTGGACCCGGCCGCGTCAGTTTGCTTCGCGGGCTCGGGGGCCTTGGAGGCCTCGGGCTCATTGGACATGCGGGAGAGCCTAGGACCTATACCCCCCTAGGCCGAACCCGTAGCCCATCTTGGGACGTTCGTCACTTCCCGGGGAGGTCCTGATCCGCCCGGGAAGCGACCCTCGACACGGTCGCGGTGGCCACGACGATCATCAGCACGGCCCAGAAGATCGTCAGGTACCCCGCCACGTCACCCGCGACGGCATAACCGCCCGTCGACCTCGGCGTCGCGGCCAGTGCGACCACGATCGCCCAGGCCGCGGCGTACGCGATCCTCGAGACCCCGCGCGGGAGCACGAGCAGCAACGCCGAGGACGCGGCCAGGGCGAGCAGCAGACCCCACCACCAGGGGTGGACTGCGACCGCCGCGACCCCGACGACGAGACCGAGGAGAAGACCGGCCGCACAACGAGCCAGGCCGCCGCCGAGCAGCCTCACAACCCGGCGAAGAGGTCGGTCAGGGTGGTCCCGTCGACGGTCCCTTCGACAGTCTCTTCGATGGCTCCCTTGGCGATCCGGAAGTGCTCCTGGGACCACGCGGTCGTACCGAGGCTGTTGGTCATCGCGAACATTCCCTGCTCCATGTCCATCTGGGTCGGGTAGGCGCGCATCGCGGCGACCTTCTGATCGGCATAGGCGGTGCCGTCGATCGCGGCGGCGATGTCGACGTCGGGAGTGGCCATCGGCAGCGGGCCCTCCGGGTCCATCCCACCGAGCGCGTCCTCGTCGCCGGCCGCGCGGGCCGCCCGCAGCCCCTCGCGGATCCAGCTCTCCGCGATCGCGGTCCAGAAGATCCGGTCGATCTCGTGGGCCTCGCCGAGCTCCTTCTTGTAGGTCGGCACGGCGGCGAGATGGGCGGCGTACGTCGCGACCCGGTGAGCCTGGATGTGGTCGGGGTGGCCGTAGTTGCCGAACTCGTCGTAGG
This sequence comes from Nocardioides sp. NPDC058538, assembly GCF_042719275.1. Lineage (NCBI taxonomy): Bacteria > Bacillati > Actinomycetota > Actinomycetes > Propionibacteriales > Nocardioidaceae > Nocardioides > Nocardioides sp. NPDC058538. The sequence continues at coordinate 3,360 of NZ_JBHXNY010000006.1, forward strand.
TGACCAGAACCTGCGGGCGCACCTCGCGGATGATCGTGACGAGGTGGTCGGCGGCCTCGTTGAGGTCGGCGTACCAGAAGGCGTTCTCGCGCGCATCGGGGTCGGGGAGCGCGTGGGTGCGGTCCTCGCTCCAGGTCATCCCGGAGTCACGGTAGTTGCCGAATCCGCCCAGCCAGCGGTGGTCGACCTGGCTGCCGTCGGGTGCCTTCAGGGCCGCCATCGCGTCGTCGATCTCGCCCCGGCGGTGCTCGCCCAGGGCGTCGTCCTGGTCGGCAGCGAGATGGGCGAGGCCGGGGACCAGGATCTCGCCCATCTCACCGGCGGTGCAGGTCACCAGGGTGACGCGGGCGCCCTCGGCGAGATATCTCGCCATCGTCGCCCCCGTCGCGATCGTCTCGTCATCGGGGTGGGCATGCACGAGCAGCAGGCTCTTCTGTGAAGTCACGTTATCGATCCTAGGAGTTGCCCAAGTCTGGGCGCTTTATCCGCTTCGGGTTGTCGGGCAGCTCGACGGGTTCGGGGGCGATCGAGTCGTCCGGTGCGTCCTCGGGGATGTCGAGCCAGCCGTCGTGCTCGTCCACCAGCAGTTCCAGAACCATCTCCGGGGCGTCCGTCTCCACGGACCAGGGGTGGTCCTCGTCGTCGTCCTCGCCCTGGTAGCGCTCCCGGCTGACCCGGGCCGTCCAGCCCTCGCGCTCCAGCCTCGAGGCGGCCGACCGGGCGTGCTCCTCCTCGAAGAAGATGCCGCGAAGGGTGGGCCCTTCGGGCACGCCGAGTACGTGGCGGAGCGCATCGAGGAACGGACGGTCGGGCTCGAGCCAGTCGATCGAGTCGAGGTCCTCGGCCGTCAGCCAGAGGATCTGGTCGTGCTCGCGCGGTCTCGGCTCCCCGGCGACCACCCGGGCGGTCGCAGCGACCAGCCGGTGGCTCTCGCCGATCGATGCCTCGCCCTGCATCCAGTCGAGCACCTCGATCAGGCAGCCGAGCTCCTCGCCGATCTCCCGGACGAGGGCCGCCTCCGGCGTCTCCCCCTCCTCGACCTTGCCGCCGGGGAGCTCCCAGCGTCCGGCGGCCTCGGGCGGGGAGGTACGCCTCGCGGCCAGCACCTGCTTGCCGTCGGCGCTCAGTATCGCCGCGGCTACTACGGTCTTGGGGCTGTTCACGTGTGAGATTGTTCCCTAGACGCCCGGAAAGTGGTGTCTCTTGGGTACGCTCCAACGCCGTGCCCCGCTGTCTTCTGCTCATCGCCTACCTCCCCCCGTCCGGGGTCCGTTCATGAGCGATCAGCAGTGGCCCCCGCGGCGCCCCGGCGAGCCTCGCCCGCCCTACCGGGGACAGGAGCCCTTCCCCGGCCCGCGGCAGCCCCAACGACCACCGGCGCAGCCGGGCCGACCTCAGCAGCCCCACCCGGGTCAGCACCAGCCCCGCCCCGGCCAGCAGCAGCCGCACCCCGGTCAGCAGCGGCCTCATCCGGGGCAGCACCAGCCCTACCCGGGCGGGCAGCGCTACCCCGACCAGCGGCCGTACCCGCCTCAGCAGCAGCCCTATCCGCCGGCACAGCAGCCTTATCCGCCTGAGCAGGACCCCTACGGCCAGCAGCCCTATCCGGATCAGCCCTACCCCGAGCAGCCCTACCCCGAGCAGCCTTACCCCGAGCAGCCGTACGGGCAGCAGCCGCCCCCGGGGTACCCGCAGGGTTTCGGTCCCGGCCGGTTCGGGCCCGAGCCGCCGAAGAAGCGGCGGTGGCCGAAGGTTCTCGTGAGCCTGCTGGTGCTCGCGCTGGTCGGTGTCGGCGGCTACGGGGCGTACGACTTCTACGACCAGATGCAGAAGTGGAAGCAGACCACGACCGACGACCTGAACGGCGTCGGCAGCGACCTGTCGGTGGCCGTGGCGTCGCTGCGCAGCGTCGGCTGGGAGGTGACCGCCGCGGACATCGGCACCTGGCTGGAGCAGCCGGGCGCCTACGGCGACGGCCTGAGGCTACGTACGCTGCAGGTCGACGAGGCGAACAGCAGCTTCTCGGTGGCGGGCTACCGGACCTGGCAGGACACCTACGCCAAGCGGGACCACACCACGGTCGTGTGCGCCGACATCACCCTCGCGACCGGGACCCAGAAGCCACTGAGCGAGTCGATCACGACCTGCCCCGAGGACGTCCCGAAGACGGCACCGGACGCCGCCCAGACCGACCCTGACGCGAACGCGGGCGGGGTCACCGGCCACCTCGCCGAGCTGGCCGTGGAGGCCTCTGAGCAGCGTGCCGCCGGCGCAGCCGAGGACAAGCTCCTCGAGGTCGCGGCACCGACGAGGCCGGTCGGCAACCCACGGGCCGACTCGACCGCGCTCATGTGCTCGCCGGGGACGAAGGACCTCGGCGAGGGCGAGGGGTACGACGAGGGCAGGCTGATCCCGGTGCGGCTCTGCGCGGTCGAGGGGCTGCCCAACACGGGCACCGAGAGCACCGAGGGCGACCCCTACTACATCGACGGCGCCGACGGCCTGACCGTCGTCAACGCCCGCATCTCCGGGGCCGCGGCGGCGCTGGTCAAGAAGGCCTCGAAGCAGGGCGTCGACCTGGTCGCGGGCAGCTCGTTCCGGACGATGAAGAAGCAGAAGGCGCTGTGCCAGACCGACGCCACCGGCGGCTGCCCGGCCGGCGACTACACGCTCACCGCCCAGCCCGGCTACTCGTCTCACCAGCTCGGCATCGCCATCGACTTCGAGCAGCCCAGCGCGACCGGCGGAAAGACCTGCGCGACGCGGGCCTCGGAGCCGGCCAGCGCCGTGTGGCGGTTCCTGAACAAGACCGCGCTGAGCGTCGGGCTGAAGCAGTACTCGGCCGAGGCCTGGCACTGGGACGCGTACGGCGGGAAGGACCGCTGCGCCCCGATGTGACCGCCCCGCCCTGACCCGTCAGGCGCGCGGCAGCCGAGCCAGCTGACGCGCCTGCGCGACCAGCTTGCCCGCGGAGTCCCAGACCTCGCAGTCCTCCTCGAACATGCCGCCCGAGAGGTTGCGGGAGAAGTGGGTGACCTTGAGCCAGCCCGGCGCCGGCTTGTGGCGGATGTGGCAGGTGAGCTCGAGGGTCGGCGCCCAGCCCGGCAGCTCGAGCCCGAAGGTGACCGGTGGGAGCGCGTCGAGCACCTGCAGCAGCGAGATCGGGTCGGGCTCGCGGTCGTGGTGCCGGAACCAGCCGGTGAAGACGGCCTCGCCGGTCGGCGCGGCGCCGCCCCAGACGAACTGGTCCTTCGGCACGCAGAGCTCGTAGCGGTCCAGCATCGGCACGAACTTCTTCATCTCCTCGGGCGCCGTGGTCGAGGAGAGGCACTCATCGAGGGGCGGCAGCTCCGGCTCGGTCGCGGTGACCCGCTCGTAGCCGCTGCTCTTGGCGTGGAGACCGTCGAGGTCCGCGTACGTCGCCGTGGTGGTGATCCGCAGCTCCTCGCCCTGCCACAGCTCGGCGGTCGCGATGGCCAGCGAGCCCTTGTCGCGCTTGGTCTCGATGCGGACCTCCGCCGGGTCCGGGGTGCTCGCGCCGGCGTAGAACGCGCTCAGCACGATCGGGTCGGGGTGGTTCGGCAGGTGAGCCCGCAGCGCGTTGGCGATCACCGCGAGCAGGTAGCCGCCGTTGACTCCGCCGCCGACCACCCAGCCGGGGGCGAGGTCGGCTGCGTACGTCTTCTGGTCGGTCCTGCGGACCGCGATGTCACGGTCGAACTCGGCCGCTTCCCTATTACCCATGGGTAATAATCTAGATCGGGACGCGATGTGGTGGACGATGGGGGCATGACCGAGACGCCATCGAAGGAGGACCCGCGGCACCCGCACTGGGTCTACCACCACGGCTCCGAGCCGGATCCCCGGTTCACGCTGGCCAACGAGCGCACCTTCCTGGCCTGGGCACGCACCGTGCTCGGCCTGCTCGCCGGCGCGGTTGCGCTGCACTCGTTCCAGGTGCCCACCGCGGAGGGCGTACGCGTCGGGGTGGTCGCCATGCTGGTGCTCACCGCGATCCTGTGCACGGTCCTCGCGATGGTCCGTTGGGCACGGGTCGAGCGCGCGATGCGGGAGCGGCGCCCGCTGCCGGCCTTCTCCACCGGGTTCATCCTCGCCGGGGCGCTGCTGCTCATCGCGGTGCTCCTCGGCGTCGCGCTCGTCTTCTGAACCATCGGCTGATCCGCGCGTCACGAGCGTGAAACATCGGTTCCATACGGTTTCGGCCATGACTGCCCCCACCGTGACGGCACTGCAGCCGGGAACCGGACCGATCAGCTCCTCGACCTACCTTCCTGCCGAGGTCGACAACGTGCTGTGGGGGCGGCTGCCGTGCGCGACTGACTCCCCCGTGCTCAGCATCGCGCCGGGGACCTCGGTGACCGTGGACACGATCTCCCACGAGGGCATCCTCGAGGACCAGGGGAGGGATCCGGAGAGGTTCTTCTCGGCCCACGGCGTCTCCGACGTCCTCTCCGACGCGGTCGCTCTCGCGTCGTCGGGCTACGAGCGGACCTTCGGCGTCGACGGTCCGCACGTGGTCTCGCGGCCGATCGAGGTCGAGGGTGCCGAGGTCGGTGACCTGGTTGCCATCACGGTGCTGGAGACGCTGCCTCGGGTGCCCTACGGCGTGGTGTCGAACCGGCACGGGCGCGGCGCGCTGCCGGACGAGTTCCCGCGGGGCGACTCGCCGGTGCACAGCGTCTTCACCCCCGTCGTCGACGGACGCGGGGTGATCGGGCCGGCGTCGTTCGCCCTCGACCCGTTCCTCGGGATCATGGGGGTCGCCGTGCCGGGTTCTGAGCGACCGCACTCGGTCCCGCCCGGGTCGCACGGCGGCAACATCGACATCCGGCTGCTCACGGCCGGGGCGACCCTCTACCTGCCCGTCCAGGTCGCCGGGGCGCTGGCCTACGTCGGCGACCCGCACTTCGCGCAGGGTGACGGCGAGGTCTCACTGACCGCCTTGGAGGCCTCGCTCCGGGCGACGCTCCGCTTCGACCTGGTCGCTCGCGAGGAGGCCGCCACGCGGTTCGGCGAGCTCGCCGGTCCGCTGGCGGAGACCTCGGAATTTCTGATCCCCACCGGGCTCGACGAGTCCCTCGACGTGGCCACGCAGAACTGCGTCCGTGCCGCGATCGCCCTGCTCAGCGCGCGCTTCGGGATGGAGCCGGAGGCTGCGTACGCCTATCTCTCGGCGGCCACCGACTTCCGGATCTCTCAGGTCGTCGACGTCGTCAAAGGCGTACACGCCACGATCCGCAAGGCAGACTTCGCCCTATGACCCCTCGACATGCCGGCGCCCAGCTCAAACCGGTCCCGCACGGGCTGCTGCAGGCCTTCCGGGCGTACGAGAGCGCGCTGATGTCCGACGACGTCGCCGCTCTGGACGCGCTCTTCGCCGACTCACCGACCACCCTGCGCGGCGATGCCGCCGGGCTGCTCGTCGGGCACGAGCAGATCTCCGCCTTTCGCGGGTCGCGCGGCGGCGCGCCGAATCGGCGCATCGTGCAGACCCATGTGCAGGTGATCGACGACGACCACGCGCTCATCGTGGCCGTCACGGAGCTCGACCGCGGCGGGCGCGGTCTGCAGACGCAGCTGTGGGCGCGGGACCCGGTGCGGATCGAGTACGGCGGCTGGCAGGTCACCGCGGCCCATGTCTCGGCGCCCGCGCCGGCCTTCGACACCCGGATCTGGCGGGTCGTCGGCGACCCGCTGGTCTCCTCGCACACCGCCGACGGCGCGCTCTCGGGAGAGACCGTCGCGGTCAAGAATCTCTTCGCGGTCGCCGGTTTCGCGGTCGGCGCCGGGAGCCCGGCCTGGCTGGAGCAGGCGCCGACGGCGCCGTCACATGCCGCCGCCGTCGCCGCGCTGCTCGACGCCGGAGCGTCGGTACGCGGGATCGCGCGCACCGAGGAGTTCGCCTACTCGCTGTCGGGGCTCAACGCCCACTATGGGGCGCCGCCGAACCCGAAGGCTCCCGGCCGGATCCCCGGCGGCTCCTCATCGGGGTCGGCGACCTCGGTCGCCCTCGGCCAGGCCTCGATCGGGCTCGGCACCGACACCGGCGGCTCGATCCGGGTCCCGGCCGCCTACCAGGGCCTCTACGGGATCCGTACGTCGCACGGGGCCGTCTCGCGCGAAGGCCTGCTCCCGCTCGCCAAGGCCTTCGACACCGTCGGCTGGATGACGCGTTCGGCGTTCCTGCTGCAGGCGGTGGGGGACGTACTGCTGCCGGAGGCGCCGGCGGCGTCGCCCGCGCTGGACGAGATCCACCTGGTGCCGTCGCTGGTCGGGCTCGCCTCGGAGGATGTGGCTACCGCGGTGAGCGAGGCGTTGCCGGGGGCCAAGCCCCTGGCCTGGGAACCGGCACAGCTGGACGAGTGGCGCCAGGCCTTCGTCACCGGGCAGGCCTACCAGGCGTGGCAGGCCCACGGGGCCTGGCTCGAGACCCGGCTGGACACGCTCGGCGAGGCGGTGCGGGGTCGGTTCGAGATGGCTCGTTCGGTGACCCGGGAACAGGCCGCGGACGCGCGTGCCGTGCTCGCGGAGGCGCGTACGGAGATCCTCGACGTCGTCGGCGACCGTGTCCTCGCCTACCCCAGTGCCTCCTCGGTGGCGCCGACCGCTGCCGACGCGGCCGGGGTGCGCGACGACACCATGCGCCTCACCTGCATCGCCGGGATCGCCGGTCTCCCCGCCGTCTCGATCCCGGTCCGCACGCCCACCAATCTTCCGGCCGGCCTCTGCCTGGTCGCCGCACCCGGCCGCGACCGCGACCTCCTCGCCCTGGCGCAGAGCTTCGCGGGGTAACCGCTCGGGCGTTACACAAAGGCAACCTGCGTTTCGGGCGCCGAAACGCTCGTTTCATAGGCTGACCAGGTGACGATGACGCTCGCCGAGTTCGATGCCCTGCCCGCCGACAAGGCGGAGGCGCTGGTCGCACCCTGTGTCGCGATCCCCTCGTGGTCCCGCGGACTGGTCGCGGGGCGTCCCTATCCGGACGTGCCGGACCTGCTCGCCGCCGCGAGGCAGCTGGCCGCGGCCTGGACGGACGAGGAGGTCGAGGCAGCCTTGGCCGACCACCCCCGGATCGGCGAGCGGCACGCCGGGGACGGGGAGAGCGCCGCGCTCTCCGCCCGAGAGCAGGCCGGGGTCGACCCGGCCGACGCCGAGGCCCAGGCGCGACTGAGGGCGGGGAACGCGGCGTACGAGGAGCGGTTCGGGCGTATCTACCTGGTGCGGGCGGCCGGGCGCAGCGCCGAGGAGATGCTCGCGCTCCTCGAGGAGCGGCTGGAGAACGACCCGGCTACCGAAATCACGGTGACCAAGGGCCAGCTCGCCGAGATCGCGTTGCTCCGACTGCAAGGCTTGCTGGCATGACAGGTTCTCGTATGACCACCGTCTCCACGCACGTCCTCGATGCTGCCCTCGGCCGGCCTGCCGCCGGGCTCGCGCTCTACCTCACCCTTCCCGACGACAGCGCGCGCACCGCGACCACCGACGCCGACGGGCGGGTGCGGTTCGAGGGCGAGGTGCCGCCCGGGCCGCACCTGCTGACCTTCGCGACCGGCCACTGGTTCGCCGAGCAGGATCGCGAGACCTTCTTCCCCGAGGTGACCATCGGATTCACCGTCACCGCCGGCGAGCACCACCACGTCGCCCTCCTGCTCAGCCCGTTCTCCTACACGACCTATCGAGGAAGCTGATGTCGATCACTCTTGGCCCCAACCAGCACGGCAAGGCGGAGGTGCGTCTGGTCAAGGTCGATCGGGAAGGCGCGCGACACACCATCCACGACCTGAACGTGTCCACCCAGCTCAGAGGCGACTTCGCGACGGCCTTCACCGAGGGTGACAACGTGCACGTGCACGCCACCGACACTCAGAAGAACGTGGTCTACGCGAAGGCCAAGGAGCTCGGCATCTCCTCGCCCGAAGCGTTCCTGCTCGACCTCACCGCCTACTGGGCCGGGCAACCGTGGGTCACCGGGTCGGTGATGAAGGCGGAGTCCTACGCCTGGGACCGCATCCCGGCGAACGAATTCTCGTTCGCCCGGCGCGGTCAGGAGACGCGTACGGCCGCGGTCAACAGCTATGGCGAGCGAAGGTTCGTTCTCTCGGGCCTGACCGATCTGGTGGTGCTCAAGTCGACCGGGTCGGAGTTCCACGGCTTCCCGCGCGACCGCTACACCACCCTCGCCGAGACGACCGACCGGATCCTGGCGACCGAGATCACCGCGTGGTGGCGGTGGGAGAGCCACCCGGAGGACTGGAACGGGGCCTACGACCGGATCCGCGCGATCATGCTCGACACCTTCGCCGAGGTGCACTCGCTCGCGCTGCAGCAGACCATCTACGAGATGGGTCGGGCCGTGATGGAGGCCTTCGAGGGGATCGCGGAGTTCAAGATCTCCTGCCCCAACAAGCACCACTTCCTCGTCGACCTCTCCCCCTTCGACCTCGAGAACGCTGGGCCGGACAACCCCGGCGAGGTCTTCTTCGCCGCCGACCGCCCCTACGGGCTCATCGAGGCGACCCTGCAGCGCGACGGATCGACCGAGCCGGACGCCTGGGCCTCGGTGGCCAGCCAATGAACGCGCGGATCGACCGGCGGATCGCTGTGCACTACCAGGAGCTCTCACCGCAGGAGCGCAAGGCGGCCGACACGCTGCTGGAGCATCTCGACGACCTGGCGACCTACCGCTCGGCCGAGCTGGCCTCGCTCGCGGAGGTCTCGAAGGCGACGATGAGCCGGCTCTTCCGCTCGCTGGGATTCGACGGCTTCGACGAGGTACGCGACCACCTGCGGGGGCTGCGTACGGCCGGCGAGCCGCGACGTGTCGAGGGAGCCCCGGACCTCAGCGCCCATGCCGAAGGCGAGGCGGCCGCGATCGGGCGCGTCGTGGAGCAGGCGGGCATCGCCGAGGCGATCGCGGCGATCGCCGGGGCGAGCGACGTGATGGTCGCGGGCTGGCGCAACTCCTACCCGGTCGCGCTCCATCTGCGCCAGCAGCTCACCCAGACCCGCGAGCGGGTCACGCTCGCTCCCGCCCCCGGCCAGGTCATCGGCGAGGAGCTCGCCGAGCTCGGCGAGGGATCGGTGGTGGTCGCGGTCGGGCTCCGCCGCCGACCGCCCGGCTTCGGCGGGTTCGTCGACGCCGCCGCCGCATCTGGGAGCACCGTGATCGTGATCGCCGACCCGACCGGAACGGTCCACCTCGGCCGTGCCGACATCGCGCTGGAGTGCCCGGTCCAGGGTGCTCTGGCCTTCGACTCCCTGGCCGCACCGATGTCGCTGGTGAGCGTGCTCGCCGACGGCGTACTCCACGAGCGGGGGCGGGCCGGACGCGACCGCGTCTCGGCCATCAGCGCCACCTACGACCGACTCCACGAGGTCGAGTGATGTCGGGGAGCAGAATGGCAGTAGAAACATCGATCCTCGGGCCTGTGCAAGGGGGAATCGGCATGACCGACAGCATGTGGTTGGAGCAGGCGGTCGCACTGGCCGTGCGCAACGTCAACAACGGCGGTGGACCGTTCGGGGCCATCATCCTGCGCGACGGCATCCTGCTCGGCACCGGCCAGAACCGGGTCACCCGCGACCTGGACCCGAGCGCTCACGCCGAGGTCGTCGCGATCCGTGCCGCCTGCAAGGAGGCCGACAGCTTCTCGCTGGCCGGTTGCACCCTCTACACCTCGTGCGAGCCCTGCCCGATGTGCCTGGCGACCGGACTGTGGGCGCGCCTGGACCGCGTGGTCTACGCGGCCGATCGTGACGACGCGGCCAAGGGCGGGTTCGACGACCGCGCCTTCTACGACCTGTTCGGGACCGGCCGCGCCAACGAGCACCACGAATGGCCGACCCGCGTCGACGAGCTGCGGATCCCGCAGGCGTACGACCCCTTCGACGCCTGGCTCGCGAAGCGGGACCGCACCGACTACTGACAGCCGAGGCGTCACCCCGTCGGCCGAAGCGTCACGCGCGTCGGCCGAGTTGGCATCAGATTGCCCACTCGGCCGACGGGAGTGACGCTTCGCGCGACGTACGTGACGCCTCGGCGCTAGCGGGTCGTCATCCCCATCCGCTCCAAAGCGACCGACTCCAGGAGCTGGACGAGGTTGTAGAGCACCAGCGTGACCACGGTGATGATCGCGACGGCTGCCCACAGGTCGTCGAAGCGGGCGGCGGCGGGGAACTTCTGGATGTTGCCGCCGATGCCCTTGCCGGTCGAGAGCCACTCGGCCAGCAGCGCGCCGGTGACGGCGCCGGGAACCGAGACGCGGGCGGCGGCGAAGATCGACGGGAGCGCGCCGGGCAGCGACACCTTCCGGATCGCGGTGAGCCGTGAGCCGCCGTAGACGGCGACCAGGTCCAGCGACTGCGGCGAGGCCTGCGAGAGGCCGAACAGGACCGCGGCCAGTGCCGGGAACAGCACCACGATGATCCCGAGCACCACGACCGATGCTGTCGAGGCGCGGCCGGTGATCAGCATGACCACCGGAGCGATCGCGACCAGCGGGATCGAGCGCAGCAGCAGCGCCAGCGGCATCACGCCGGCCTCGACCGTACGCGACAGGTTGAACAGCACCGCCGCCACCACCGCGAGCGCCATCCCGGCGAGAAAGCCGAGCGCGGCGTCCTTCAGGGTCACCCAGGTCAGCGGGAACAGCTCCGCCCGGTGGGCGGCCGCGTCCGGCCCGGTGAAGAGGTGGTCGAGGACGTCCAGCGGCCTTCGCGACGAACTCCGAGACGCTGGAGAACGACACGAACCCCTGCCAGAGCACGACCACGATCGCCAGTGCGGCGACGGTGTGCAGCACCGGCCCCAGGACCGCCCGCGACAGGCCCTTGGCATCCGACCTCATCCGGACCTCCCAGCGACCCACGGCGTCACCAGACGCGAGACCAGCCCCAGCAGCAGGTAGCCGGCCAGAGCGACCAGGGCGCAGACCAGGAAGACGGCCCAGAGCCGCTCCGGGTCGGGCTTGCCCTGCAGGACGATCAGAGTGCGCCCGACGCCACGGTCGGTGGAGCCGAGGTACTCGCCGAGCACGGCACCGAGGATCGCGGTCGGCACCGCGATCTGCAGCGCGTTGAGGATCGCCGGCACGGCCGCGACGAGGCGTACCTTCACCAGCTGGGTCCACACCGACCCGCCGTAAACCCGCACCACGTCGAGCGAGGCGCGATCGGCCGACTTGAACCCGAGCACGGCCCCGACGACGGTCGTGAAGAAGACCATCAGCGCGGCCAGGAAGATCGATGTCTTGGAAGGGTCACCGGGCTGCTCGGCGCCGCCGAGGACCACGATCGAGATGCCGCCCACGGCGACCACGGGCAGGCAGTACGTCGTCACTGCGATCTGCATGATCATCGGTTCCAGCCACGGCACGAGCAGCACCAGCGAGGCCAGCAGCAGGGCGATGAGGTTGCCCCAGAGGAACCCGATCGACGCCTCCATCAGCGTCTCCCGGAGCACGCCGTCCCAGAACGCCGACGGACCCGCGGCGGCCATCTCCGAGAGGACCGTCCACGGCGGTGGTACCGGCGTGAACCCGGTGCCGGGGTCGGGCGGGAACCCGGCCACGGCCACGACCGCCCACAGCACGAAGAGGGCGACCACGCCGATCAGTCCGGCCAACCAGCCAGCCAGCTGTTGACTCAGTCGCATCAGGACTCCGCCTCGGCGCGCCCGTCGTCACCGAAGAGCAGCTCGGAGGCCCGGTCGGCCAGCGCGTGGAACTCCGGGGTACGCATCATGTCGGGCGTACGCGGCCGGGGAAGGTCGACCTCGATGATCTCCTTGATCCGGCCCGGTCGCGGTGACATCACCGCGACCCGGTCGGAGAGGAAGATCGCCTCGTTCACACCGTGGGTGACCAGCAGGGTGGTCGCCGGCTTCTCGGTCCAGATCCGCAGCAGCTCCAGGTTGAGGTTCTGCCGGGTCATGTCGTCCAGCGCGCCGAACGGCTCGTCGAGCAGGAGCACCGACGGCTTCAGCGCAAGCGCCCGGGCGATCGAGACCCGCTGCCGCATCCCACCGGAGAGCTGCGCGGGGCGGGCCTTCTCGAAGCCCTCCAGCCCCACGAGCTGGATCAGCTCGCGGATGTAGGACATGTCGGGACGCCGCCCGGCAACCTCGAAGACGAGCTTGATGTTGCCGACCACCGAGCGCCACGCCAGCAGCGCGTGGTCCTGGAAGGCGATCCCCAGCTCGGAGTCACGCCGCAGCTCGGCGGGAGCCTTGCCGTCGACGTACGACTCTCCGCTCGTCGGCGTCTCCAGGCCCGCGAGGATCCGCAGGATCGTCGACTTGCCGCAGCCTGAGGGCCCCAGCAGGGCCAGGAACGAGCCCTGGTCGGTGTGGAGCTCGGTGTCCTTGAGCGCGGTGACGGCCTTCGACCCGGAGCCGAAGACCTTGCTGATTCCGGAGATGTGGATGCCGGTGCCGCCGCCGGTCTCCGCAGCGGGAGCACCGGCATCCATGAGCTTGTTCTCGGCCATGACTACTTCTGGTAGTCCTTCAGCTCGGGGTTCTCCTCGTAGATCTCGTCGATGATCGAGGTGTCGAACAGGTCCTCGACCGAGACCTCCCAGCCGGCGGCGGCGAGCGAGTCGACGGTCTGCTGCTGGAGTTCATCGGAGATGGTGAAAAGGCCGTTCTTCTCGGTCTCCGGCGTCGAGATCAGCTTCTGCGACTCCTCGAGACCGCGCTTGGTCTTGACCGGGTCGAGCTCACCGAAGCTGGCCTCGAGACCGTCGGAGTCGCTGGCCGCCTGGTTGTAGTGGGTCGTGACGACCTTGACCACCTCGTCGCTGGGGTTCTTGAAGGTCTCGGTCCAGCCCTTGATCTCGGCGGTCAGCAGCGCCTTGAGAAGGTCGCGGTTCTCGGCGAGGTACTGGTCGGTGACGGTGTAGGTCTCGGCGACGTACGGCACGCCGTTCTCGGCGTAGGGCAGGTTGGTGACCTCGTGGCCGGCGAGCTCCACGGTGATGGACTCGTTGGTCAGGTAGGCCATGAAGCCGTCGACCTGGCCCTTCATCAGCGGCGTCGGGTCGAACTCGACCGGGACGACGGTGATGTCGTCCTTCTTCTCCTCCAGGCCGTTGGCCGCGAGGATCGCCTTGAAGACGTTGACGTTGGAGTCCTGGACGCCGATCTTCTTGCCCTTGAGGTCGGCCGGCGTCGCGATGTTGCCGCCGTCCTTCAGCGAGAGGATCGTGAACGGGTTCTTCTGGAAGGTCGCGCCGATGATCTTCAGCGGCGCCTCCTGCTCGGCGATCGCGGAGCCGACCGAGGCGGCGTCGTTGATGGCGACCTGGACCTTGCCGGAGAGCAGCTTGGCCACGCCGGTGTCGGGGCCGGAGATGCCGTTGACAGCGTCGAAGCCGGCTTCCTCGTAGTAGCCCTTGTCCTCGGCGTAGAACTCGCCGGCGAACTCTTCGTTCTTGATCCAGGAGTACTGCATCGAGATGGTGCCGAAGCCCTCCTCGCTGCTGCCTTCTTCGGAGTCGGAGCCGCAGGCGGCCAGGGTGGTGGCGGCGACCAGGGTCAGGAGGGCCGCGGCGGCCCGGCGGTGCAGATATCGGGGGTGTACTGACTTACGTCGCGAGGTCCGAGAGGCGGGGGCAGACATCGAAACGAGTTCCCTTCGAGGAGTGTCACGCATAGGTTTCGGGGACCGTAGCGAGCGGAGGTTTCAGGGGCTGGCACTGGCGTTTCGGCGTTGTAACGACCCTTTCAAGAAGGAACTCTGGACCAGGGCGTACGGTCCCGAGACACGGCGTCCGCTGGACAAGAATGCCGTGGCTGTTGTCTAGTTACCCGACGTGCTCGGCCGCGTCGCGTGTGCCGTCTGCCACACCGGCTCCGCCCGTTATCGGTTCGTGATCAGCCTGAGACCGTTCGGTGACCAAACCGTCAGGTCGTACGACGCAGCAGCGGCGGGTGCAGGTGCTCGGCGGAGCCCCGGCGGAAGAGCTGAGCCGGCCGGCCACCGTCCCTGGTCGTCGTGGTGCCCGTCGGTTCGAGGAACGCCTCGGTCTTGGTGACCTTGCGATGGAAGTTGCGGGGGTCGAGGCGCTCGCCCCAGACGATCTCGTAGACCCGGCGCAGCTCGGCGACGGTGAACTCCTCGGCGCAGAACGCCGCGCCCAGCGGTGAGTACTCCAGCTTGGAGCGGGCGCGCTCGACACCGTCACGCAGGATCGCGGCGTGGTCGAAGGCGAGGCCGCCGCCGGCCAGGAGCGAGTCGACCGGCCACCACTGCGCGTCCGCCGCATCCGAACCCGCCGCGGGCACCGGCAGGTCGGGCGCCAGCGCGAGATAGGCGACGGTCACGACCCGCGTCCGCGGGTCCCGCCCCGGAGATCCGTACGTCGCCAGCTGCTCGACATGCACACTCCCCGGCCGGATGCCGGTCTCCTCGGCGAGCTCGCGCGCCGCAGCCTCCTCGAGGCCCTCGTCGTCGAGGACGAACCCGCCCGGAAGCGCCCAGGCGCCGGCGAACGGCTCGATGCCGCGGCGTACGACCAGGGCGCAGAGCGCGTCGTCACGCACGGTGAGCACGACGAGATCGACGCTGACCGCGAACTTGGGGCACTCCACGTGGCAGACCCTAGATGATCCGGCCCTAGATGATCGCGCGGTGTACCCGGGCGTGCCAGGCGCCGAGGATGGTGGCGAGCCCGATCAGGATGCCGGCGAGCAGCAGACCGCCGCCGGTGTGCCACAGCAGCATCCCGGCGCCCGCGGAGGCGCCGAGCAGGATCAGCAGCACGGTGATCGCGCGCCGCGCAGTGCCGCCGCCGCGGAAGGACGCCTTGCCGGACCCGATCGGTGAGTCGGCCGCGAGGCCGGTGATCGTGCTGGTGACGACGACGGTGGTCACGTCCTTGACCGCGATGTGGCGAGCGGCCGCCGCCTGGGTCCCCATGGCGAACGCGGCGAGCGTGGTGGTCGTGATCATCACCGCGCTCGAGGGCTCGTCCCCGGTGACGAAGAGCAGCCCGGCCAGCGCCAGCATCACCGCTGCGACCAGGGAGAACAGCACGGTCGTACGCGCGCTCCAAGCCCGCTTGTCGGCCTTCAGCACCCGCCCACCGAGAGCGGCGCCGGCCATGAACCCGACCAGCGCGAGCGCCGGTCCGAGGACCGGGAGTCCGGTGTCGCCGACCAGTGCCATGCCGAGGATGACCACGTTGCCGGTCATGTTGCCGGTGAACACCTTGTCCAGACCGAGGTAGCCGACGGCGTCGTTGATGCCCGTGGTGAAGGTCAGCACGAGCATCAGCCACAGATGCATGCGGTCGGCGGGGATGGTCTTCAGCAGCGAGT
The DNA here is from genome assembly GCF_042719275.1 of Nocardioides sp. NPDC058538. Taxonomy (NCBI): domain Bacteria; kingdom Bacillati; phylum Actinomycetota; class Actinomycetes; order Propionibacteriales; family Nocardioidaceae; genus Nocardioides; species Nocardioides sp. NPDC058538. Next base: position 18,700 of record NZ_JBHXNY010000006.1, read on the forward strand.
TCACCCGCGCATTGTGCCGGACCCCCCGATCAGCCCTCGGCGATCGCACCCGCGGCCGCGGCGAGATCAGCCACACCGGCGGCGAGCTCGTCCGGCCGGTCGGTGGCCAGGTCCAGGTGGAAGCCGAACAGCGACGAGTCGACGAGCGTGACGATCCGGCCGGCACGCTCGGCCGGCGCGCCACAGGCGGTGATGTAGTCGCGCAGCGCGGCGTACCACAGCTCGTTGGTCTCCCGGACGACCGAGCGATAGGGCTCCATCCCGATCAGCCCGGTCGCGGCCGCCTGCAGGTAGATCTGCAGACAGCTGTGCAGCGGCTCGGTGCGGTAGGCCCGCCACAGGGCATCCACCCCGGCACGTACGTCACCGGCCGGCTCCAGCGCCGCGACCGCCGCGACGGAGAGCTCGTTGGTGCGCGCCACCACCGCGGCGACGAGCTCGTCGCGACCGCCGAAGTGATAGATCAGCATCCGGTCGCTGGTGCCGATCGCCGCCGCCAGCGGACGCAGGGTCAGCCCGATCAGCCCGCGCTCGAGCACGTGGTCGACCACCTGCCCGAGGAGCTCCTCCTTGCGGTCCATGAAAAGCATTATGCCCAACATGTAGCGACTGCTACATTTGGCATGATGTAGCAGTCGCTACATGCGCCTCAGGAGGACCCGAAGATGTACGCCGCCATTCTGCTCGTCGCCGCCATCGCGATCGAGGTCGTCAGCACCGCGCTGCTCCCCCGCACCGAGGGCTTCCGCAACCTCGGCTGGTCGGTCGCCGTCCTGGCCGGCTACGGCGCCTCGATCTGGCTGCTGTCCGTCGTCGTCGAGCGGATGCCGGTCTCGGTGGCGTACGCCATCTGGTCAGGCCTCGGCACCGCACTGGTCGCGGGCATCGGGGTGATGTTCCTCGGCGAGCACCTCACCGCCGCCAAGGCCGGCTTCCTGGCGATGATCGTCGTCGGCGTGGTCGGGCTCAACCTCTCCGGCGCCCACTGAGCCGGTCTCGACAAGCTCGACCCCCGAATCAGACCGCGGCGGCCGCGGCCCTGCCCGCCGTACGTCCCGAGAACAGGCAGCCGCCGAGGAAGGTGCCCTCGAGAGCGTTGTAGCCCATCATCCCGCCGCCGCCGAAGCCGGAGACCTCACCGGCCGCGTAGAGCCCGGGCAGCGGGGTGCCGGCGGCGGTCAGGCAGCGGCCGGACAGGTCCGTCTCGAGCCCGCCGAGGGTCTTGCGGGAGAGGATGTGCAGCTTGACCGCGATCAGCGGGCCGGCCTCGGGGTCGAGGATCCGGTGCGGCTTGGCGGTGCGCTGCAGCTTGTCGCCGCGGTAGTGGCGAGCCGCGTACAGCGCGGTGATCTGGGCGTCCTTGGTGAAGTTGTTGGCGATCTCGCGGTCGCGGGCCTCGAGGATGCGACGCAGCTCGCCCTCGTTGATCTGCGGTCCGGTCGGGTCCTTGTCGGCGAGGCCGTTCATGCCGTGGACCAGCGCGGTGAGGTTGTCGGCGACCACGAAGTCCTCGCCGTGCTCCATGAAGCTCTTCACCGGGCCGGGACCCTTGCGCGCCCGCTCGGCCAACAGCTTGATGTCCTTGCCGGTGAGGTCCGGGTTCTGCTCCGAGCCGGAGAGAGCGAACTCCTTCTTGATGATCTTCTCGGTCAGCACGAACCAGGAGTAGTCGTAGCCGGTCTGGCGCAGGTGCTTGAGAGTGCCGAGGGTGTCGAAGCCGGGGAAGAACGGCGCCGGGAGACGCTTGCCGGTCGCGTCCAGCCACAGCGAGGAGGGGCCAGGCAGGATCCGGATGCCGTGGTTGGCCCAGATCGAGTCCCAGTTGCGGATGCCCTCGACGTAGTGCCACATCCGGTCGTCGTTGATGATCTTGGCGCCGGTGGCTCCGGTGATGGCGAGCATCCGGCCGTCCACGTGCGCCGGGACGCCGGAGACCATCGACTTCGGCGGCGTGCCGAGGCGGGCCGGCCAGTGCTTGCGGACGAGGTCGTGGTCACCGCCGATGCCGCCGGAGGTGACGATCACGGCCTGGCCATTGAGCTCGAAGTCCTCGACCTCCGTGCGCGAGGAGGCGTGGCCGCGCTCGATGTCGCTCGGTTCGAGCACCTTGCCGCGTACGCCGGCGACGGCCCCGTCCTCGACCACGAGATGGTCGACGCGGTGCCGGAAGGCGAAGGTGATCCGCCCGGTGTCGGCATGGGCGCGCACCCGCCGCTCGAACGGCTCGACCACGCCCGGCCCGGTCCCCCAGGTGATGTGGAAGCGCGGCACGGAGTTGCCGTGGCCGTCGGCGCGGCCGTCGCCACGCTCGGCCCAGCCGACGACGGGGAAGACCCGGTGGCCCATCTGGCGCAGCCAGGACCGCTTCTCGCCGGCCGCGAAGTCGAGGTACGCCTCGGCCCAGCGTCGCGGCCACAGGTCCTCGTCACGGTCGAACTGGGCGGATCCCATCCAGTCCTGGAGAGCCAGCTCCGGCGAGTCCTTGATCCCCATCCGGCGCTGTTCGGGGCTGTCGACGAGGAAGAGTCCGCCGAGGCTCCAGAAGGCCTGGCCGCCCAGCGACTGCTCCGGCTCCTGGTCGACCAGGAGAACGCTCTTTCCGGCGTCCGCGACCTCGGCCGCTGCTGCCAGGCCGGCAAGGCCGGCTCCCACCACGATCACGTCGGCGTGCCGTTGAATCTGCGCAGTCATGTCGGCAGATCCTGCCACCATTACTACCCGCGAGTACATGGAACCTGTCGCCCGACCGTTCCGTCAGGTGGACAGTTGTCGGACTCGCGCCCCGAAGCGACCGCCGATCGGTGTCCGAGCGGATAGATTTTTTGATCGTGATCGACCCCAAGGTGACCGCCAAGAGGCAGCAGAAGTGGGTCCAGCGCGGCATCGACCGCACCGAGACCTGGCTGGGCCGTAGTGGCAGCAGACTCGGTCCGCTGATCCCGCACATCGCCACCGCCGGGGTGCTCACCGGGGACGAGGACCACGGCTGGGTCCCTCAGGGCCTGGCGTACTCCCCCGAGGCCGAGCTGCTCCTGCAGGGCTACCACGGCGACAAGCTCGGCTCCGCGCTGGCTCTGGTCGACCGGCCATCGGGCGAGCTCATCAACGCCGTCTATCTCGGCGGGCCGAAGGGCAGCGTCAGCGGCCCGGTCAACGCCGGCGGTGTCGCGGTGATCGGCGACGAGGTCTACGTGTGCCGCGAGGGCAACCCGCCCCGCCTCTACCGCTACTCACTGACCCAGATCGTCCACGCCGAGCCGCTCTCGACCGTCACGACCGTCTCCCCGCTGGTCGCGCTCGCCGCCGGCTCCTACCTCGCCGCCGCCAAGGACCTCCTCTACGTCGGGTCGCACGCGAACAACCGCCTCTACAAGTACATCCGCAAGGACGACACCTGGCAGATCAAGACCCCGATCGGCGTACGCACCCCCGTCGGCACCCAGGGCGTCGTGGTCCGGGAGGAGGAGTACGTCTTCAGCGTCAATCGCGGCCCGGCCAAGCGCAGCCAGCTGATCGTGCAGGACCGCGTCACGATCCGGCCCCGTGCGCTGCAGTGGCTCCCGAACCTGGCCGAGGGCGTCGCCGAGGTCGGGGACGAGTTCTTCGTGACCTACCAGTCGGGCGCCAGGCTCTACTCCCGCGGCTCCTCCCGGGGCCAGACCTGGCCCTCGGCCCACATGACCCGCACTCCCCTGGCCAAGCTCGGCCTGGAGCCGCGGAAGTCGGCAGACTCCCTCTGATCCAGCCTCGTGATCAGGCGTCGGCGATCAGGCCGGCCAGTCCGTGATGTCGGCGTACTCCTCGCCGTGCCGCTTCAGCCACCCGGCGACGTACGGGCAATGCGGGATGATCCGCTTCCCCTTCGCCTTCACATCGGCCAACGCGAACGCCACCAGCTTCGAGGCAAGCCCCTGCCCGTTGTAGGCCTCCTTGACCTCGGTGTGCAGGAAGTCCACATGCTCGTCGTCGGGCAGCCGATAGGCCGCCAGCCCCGCGACGGTCTCCCCGTCGCGGATCTCGTAGCGATGCCTGGCCGGGTTGTCTAGGAACTGGATCTCGCTCACGGCCCCATTCTCACCCACCCGCTCAGGACATACGCGGGGTCTCACTGTCGCTCGCGTGCCGTTCTTGGAGGCCCACGGCGACGTAGACGGGCGGCGGCACCTTCGGCATGCCCCACACCGTAGCCCGGCAGCGGAGGTCCGCACCCCTCTGTCTTGGGTGAAGAGAGTTCAGTGCAAGAGCGCGCGGACCAGGCGCTCGGCGACGTCCGGAGCAGGCTCGGTGCGCTCGAGGGAGTGGAGCACGAAGCCACCGACCAGGGCACGCACGAACTCCTTGACCGGCAGGTCGGCGGGCAGCTGGCCGGCCTCGACGGCCGCCTCGATGCGGGTGGAGACGGCGGCGGTGATGCCGAGCGCGTCGTTGAGGCGGGTGCCGATGTCGGGGTTCTCGCAGGCGGCCGCGACGAGCGAGCGGACGAGGCCGCCATTGCCGGGCTGGGCGACGAGGTCGATGAGGCTCTGCATCCAGGCGATCAGGTCGGCGCGGATGTCCCCGGTGTCCGGTACGACCGGGTGGTCCGGCAGCAGCAGGTCCTCGATCAGGGCATCGGCGACGACGGCGCTCTTCGAGGGCCACCAGCGGTAGATCGTCTGCTTGGAGACACCGGCCTCGGCCGCGATCCCCTCGATGGTGAGGTGGTCATAGCCCTGGGTGGCGAAGAGCCGCCCGGTTGCGTCGAGGACCGCCATGCGAGCCTCCTCGCTGCGTACGGCACCTCTTCGGCGCACTCCTGCTGACGCTGGCATGAACGGCATCCTAAGAGCCCGTGGCATCTCCTGGCCACGGCACAGGTGTGACACATCACTCGCTCAGCAACCCTTGTCCATCGGCGTACAGGTGATTAACTGGACGCACCGTTGCGTATTACCGGAGGGATGCCGTCATGGCGGAGCTGTTGTACCGATTGGGCAAGTCGGCCGCGCGCCGCGCGTGGCTTGTGATCCTTGCCTGGGTGCTGGCGCTGTCCGGCGCCGCCGGGGCGTACGTCGCCTGGTCCGGCGAGCTCACCACCAGCTTCGACATCCCGGGGCTGCCCTCGTCCGAGGTGGTCGACGAGCTCCAGGAGGGGCTGCCCGACCTGGCCGGCGGCTCCGGCACGATCGCCTTCCAGACCGAGGACGGCACCCCACTCAGCGCGACCCAGAAGCAGGAGATCCGGGCGCTGATCACCAGCGCCGAGGACCTCCCCGACGTCGCCGCGGTCACCGACCCGTTCCAGACCGAGGCCCAGCGCAAGGCGCAGGCCGAGAAGGTCACCGAGGGCCGGGCCAGGCTCGAGGCCGGCCGGACCCAGCTCGACAGCGCCCAGGCCAGGCTCGACAAGGCACAGGCCGACCTCGACAAGGCCCGCGCCCAGCTGCAGGCCGCCGGGATGCCGACCACGCAGATCGACACCCAGCAGGCCGCTCTCGACAAGCAGCAGTCCAGGCTCGACGACAGCGCCGCCGGCCTCCAGACCAACACCGCCAAGGCCGAGAACGGCGCCGAGCTGCTCGAGCTCTCCGAGGAGATCCGGATGGTCTCCGCGGACGGTTCGGCCGCCCTGGTCAACGTCGCCTACTCCGTCGGCCGTCTGGAGATGTCCGAGGAGACCAAGAAGGCCACGGTCGACCACTTCACCGACTCGCCCGTGGACGGAGTCGAGATCGGCGTCTCCTCCGACATCTCCCAGGAGGCGCCCAACCCGATGGGTCCCGGTGAGATCGTCGGCGTCGGCGTCGCCGCGATCGTCCTCCTGGTCATGCTCGGCACGATCATCGGCGCCGGCGTGCCGCTGGTCACCGCGCTGACCGGGGTCGGCATCGGCGCGCTCGGCGCGCTCTCCCTCTCCGGCGTCGTGCAGATGGCCTCGATGACCCCGGTCCTGGGCCTGATGCTCGGCCTGGCGGTCGGCATCGACTACTCGCTCTTCATCCTCAACCGGCACCGCAAGCAGCTGCTCCACGGCGCCGACGTGAAGGAGTCGATCGCGCTCGCCAACGGCACCGCGGGCACGGCGGTCGTCTTCGCCGGCTCCACCGTGATCGTCGCGCTGGTCGCCCTCAACATGACCGGGATCCCGTTCCTCGGCCTGATGGGCTCGGTCGGAGCGGCCTGCGTCGCGATCGCCGTCCTGGTCGCGATCACCCTGACCCCGGCCATCCTCGGCCTCGTCGGTGGCCGCATCGTCTCCAAGCGCGCCCGGAAGAAGGTCGCCAAGCAGGACGCAGCCGAGGCCCACGCCAAGCCGATGCCCACCTGGCGTGCGCTGGTCACGGTCGTCGCCTCGGTGGTCGCTCTGCTCGCGCTCGCGGTCCCCGCCCTCGACATGCGTCTCGGCCTGCCCGACGGTGGCTCCGAGCCCGAGGGCTCGCTGGCCAAGACCGCCTACACGATCACCGAGGACAGCTTCGGCGCCGGCGCCAACGGCCCGCTGCTGGTCGCCGCCGAGCTGCCCGACGGCCTCAACGAGGCCGGCATCCAGCGATCCCAGCTGACGGTGGCCAAGGCGCTGGCAGACCTCGATGACGTACGCGCCGTGGCTCCGGCCGCGGTCTCCGAAGACGGTCGCACGGCCGCCTTCCAGGTCGTCCCCGAGGAGGGCCCCAACAGCGTCTCGACCAACGAGCTGGTCAACGCGATCCGGGAGATGCCGGCGGTCAATGGCGACATCACGCTCGGTGTCGCCGGTGCCACCGCGGTCGCGATCGACGTGTCGCAGGGGCTCAACGACGTACTCCTCCCCTACCTCGGCGTCGTCGTCGGCCTCTCGCTGCTGATCCTCATTCTGGTCTTCCGCTCGCTCCTCGTTCCGCTCATCGCGACCGGTGGCTTCGTGCTCTCGCTGCTGGCGACGTACGGACTCGTGGTCGCGGTCTTCCAGAAGGGCATCGGCGCGGAGTGGATCGGCATCGACAGCACCGGGCCGATCCTGAGCTTCCTGCCGATCCTGCTGGTAGGCATCCTCTTCGGGCTGGCGATGGACTACCAGCTGTTCCTGGCCTCCGGCATGCGGGAGGCGTACGTCCACGGGGCCCCGGCCCGCGTCGCCGTCGCCCAGGGATTCCGCGCCGGGCGTTCGGTCGTGATCGCGGCCGGCCTGATCATGGTCTCCGTCTTCGGCGGCTTCATCTTCGCCGAGTCCGTGATGATCCGCTCGATGGGCTTCGGGCTCGCGCTCGGCGTGCTGCTGGACGCGTTCATCGTCCGGATGCTGCTGATGCCGGCGCTGATGCACCTGCTCGGCCGCTCCGCATGGTGGCTGCCGAAGTGGCTCGACCGCATCCTGCCGAACGTGGACGTCGAGGGCGCCGCGCTCGAGCGCGCCCACGGCCCTGTCGCTGCGCCGGAGGACACCGTGCGACGCGAACGGATCGGCGTCTGAGGAGGTTGTGAAGCTGAGAGTGACCTATAGACCACTCTCGGCTTCACAACTCCGGACCGTCGGTGGCGGCCGATAGGGTCACACCTGTGAGTGAGCTGACCCCGGAGCTGGATGTACTGCGCCGCGTCTTCGGCTACGACGAGTTCCGCGGCGAGCAGGCGGAGATCATCGCGCACGTCGCCGGCGGCGGCGATGCGCTGGTCCTGATGCCGACCGGCGGCGGGAAGTCGCTGTGCTACCAGATCCCGTCCATGGTGAGGGCCGGGACCGGGGTGGTCATCTCGCCTCTGATCGCGCTGATGCAGGACCAGGTCGACGCGCTCTCCGCGCTCGGTGTGCGCGCCGGCTTCCTCAACTCCACCCAGATGCCCCACGAGCGGCAGCAGGTGGAGAAGGCGCTGCTCGCCGGCGAGCTCGACATGCTCTATCTGGCCCCCGAGCGGCTGCGGGTGCCCGAGACCGGCCGGCTGCTCGACCAGGCCAAGATCTCGCTGTTCGCGATCGACGAGGCCCACTGTGTCTCCCAGTGGGGTCACGACTTCCGCCCCGACTACCTCCAGCTCTCCCACCTGCACGAGCGCTGGCCGGAGGTGCCGCGGATCGCGCTGACCGCGACCGCCACCGCCGAGACCCGGCGCGAGATCGCCTCCCGGCTCGACCTCGAGGACGCCCTTCACTTCGTGGCCTCCTTCGACCGGCCCAACATCCAGTACCGGATCGCCCCGAAGGACAAGCCGGCCAAGCAGCTCCTCGACCTGATCAGCACCGAGCATCCTGGTGAGGCCGGCATCGTCTACTGCCTCTCGCGCAACTCCGTCGAGCGCACCGCCGCGACCCTGGTCGGCGCCGGGATCCCCGCGCTCCCCTACCACGCGGGACTCGACGCCAGGACCCGCGCGCAGAACCAGTCCCGCTTCCTGCGCGAGGACGGCATCGTCATGGTCGCCACGATCGCCTTCGGGATGGGGATCGACAAGCCGGACGTACGCTTCGTGGCCCACCTCGACCTGCCCAAGTCGGTCGAGGGCTACTACCAGGAGACCGGCCGGGCCGGGCGTGACGGTCAGCCGTCGACCGCATGGCTGGCCTACGGGCTGGCCGATGTCGTCCAGCAGCGGCAGATGATCGAGACCTCCGAGGGCGACCGGGCCCACAAGCACCGGCTCGGCCAGCACCTCAACGCGATGCTGGCACTGTGCGAGACCGTCGACTGCCGGCGGGTGCAGCTGCTGCGCTACTTCGGCCAGACCGCCGAGCCGTGCGGCAACTGCGACACCTGCCTGGCCACGCCGGAGTCCTGGGACGGCACCGTCCCCGCCCAGAAGGTGCTCTCCACCGTCATCCGGCTCGACCGCGAGCGCAACGGTCAGCGCTTCGGGGCAGGCCAGATCGTCGACATCCTGCGCGGCAAGGAGACCGAGAAGGTCCGCCAGTTCCGCCACGACGAGCTCTCGGTATTCGGGATCGGCACCGACGTCGCCGAGAGCGACTGGCACTCCGTCATCCGGCAGCTGCTGGCCCGGGAGATGCTCGCCGTCGACACTCGCTACGGAGTCTTCTCGGTGGCCGAGGCGGCTGGCCCCGTGCTGCGCGGCGAGCAGCAGCTGATGCTCCGCAAGGAGCCGCCGCGGCAGGCCCGTCGCAGCGGCTCCGGGGAGCGGAAGCCGAAGGTGGCCGCCGCCGACCTCTCCCCCGAGGCCGCCGAGGTCTTCGAGCGGCTGCGGGCATGGCGCGGCGAGGTCGCCAAGGACCAGGGTGTGCCTGCCTACGTCGTCTTCCACGACGCCACGCTCCGCGAGATCGCCACCCGGCTGCCGGCCAGCCGCGACGAGCTCGGCACGATCAGCGGGATCGGCGAGGCGAAGCTGGAGAAGTACGCCGACGGCGTGCTCGCTGCCCTCTAAAGGTCACAGCCTAGGTCGCGAGCTTCTCAGTGACGCACCCTCGGTAGGCTGCGCCGCGATGAGTTCTGAGGTCTGGTACGTCGCCTATGGATCCAACATGTGCCGAGAACGCCTCGGCGCCTATCTCCTCGGTGGCCAACCGGAGGGTGCGCGGAGGTCCTACGTCGGCGCCCGTACGCCGGCCATGCCCGTCGACGACGTCGCCATCGACCTCCCCGGACGGCTCTACTTCGCGGGTGAGTCGAGGACGTGGACCGGTGGGGTGGCGTTCTACGACCACGACGCGGCCGGGTCGTGGACCGCTGCCCGGGCCTTCCGGATGACCGCCGAGCAGTTCGCCGACATCGCCGCCCAGGAGATGGACCGGCTGCCCGCCCCCGGCGACCCGATCGAGAAGGTCGTCATCGACGGGCTCGAGACGGGCCGCCACGAGGCGGGGCCGGGGCACTACGAGACCCTGATCGAGGTCGGTCGCCGCGACGGCCTCCCGATGCTCACCTTCACCGCGCCGCACGGCTTCGACGCCGTCCCGCACACCCAGCCGTCGGCTGCGTACGTCTCGATGCTGGTCCGCGGGCTCGAGGAGTCACTCGGCTGGGATCGCCGGCAGGCCGAGGCGTACGTCAGGGAGCGCTGCTGAGCGCCTCGCGCAGCAGGCGCACGGCCTTGGGCCCGACGCCGTGGAGCGTCAGCAGAGCGTCCAGGTCGTCCGGCAGGTCTGACCGCGTCAGGTAGCCCGCAGCGAGCAGCGCGCCTGCCGCGGGCCGCCCGATCCTCACGCCGTCGAAGACCGGCCCCGCGTCGTTCGTCGTCGACATGGCGGACAGGATACGGCCCAGGGGCCATGCAGCGGCGGGCGCCGGCTAGCCTGCCCGCATGAAGATCGGACAGGCCGACGAGCGCGCGCTTCTCGAAGGAATGGTCAACATCCAGCGGGACGAGATCAATGCCATCCTCGAGGACCTCGACGACGAGGAGGCGCGAAGGAAGCTGGTCCCGTCGCTGACCACGCCGTTGGCGCTGGTCAAGCATGCGACCTTCGTGGAGAAGGTGTGGTTCCACGCCAGGGTCGCGGGCGTGCCGCGCAAGGAGATCGGGCTGCCCGACACCGTCGACGAGAGCTTCATGCTGGACCCCGAGGACACGGTCGAATCCGTCCGGGCGGCCCACCGCGCGGCCTGCGAGCGCTCGCGCGAGGTCGCCGCCGGACACGAGCTGGACGATGAGTTCGACTGGCACGGAAACGCGGTGTCACTTCGGTTCATCTACGCGCACATGATCCAGGAGCTCGCCCGTCACGGCGGGCACGGCGACATCCTCGTCGAGCAGATCCGGGCAGGGCGCTGACCCGAGAACCGCCCGCACCGGCGTCTCCTCAGATGTCGATGACGAGGTCTCCGAGCGGTTTCGAACAGCAGGGCAGGAACATCCCGGAAGCCACCTCGCGCGGCCGGATCCCACCCGCATGGTTCATGTCCACCTCGCCGGAGACGAGGGTCGACTTGCACGTGCCACACATGCCCTGCACACACGATGACGGCACGCGTACGCCGGCGGCCTTCACGGCGTCCAGGACAGTCGCGTCCGGGGCACACTCGAGGTCGCGGCCGCTGCGCTGCAGCCGGATCCGGTACGCATCCCCGGCCGCAGCGGCCGGCGCCTCGACCTCCGGAGCGTCCTTGAGGACGAAGCTCTCCTCGTGCCACCGCTCGGAGCCTCCACCCAGCGCCTCGAAGGCCGTCCGTGCCGCACCCATGTAGCCGGACGGACCGCAGCAGAAGACCTCGCGTCCGCCCAGGTCAGGGACCAGTTCGGCGAGCTGTTCGGCGCTCATCAGCCCGGACGGCCCGGACCAGGAGTCGTCGGGCTGGTCGACGACCCACACGACGCGTACGCCGTCTTGGGCGGCCGCCAGGGCCTCGAGCTCGGGCCGCTCGATCAGGTCGGCCGGCGTACGCGCGTGATGGACGACGACCACGTCGGTGGTCTCGGCGAGGTCGGCGAGCGTGCGCAGCGTCGAGAGGGTCGGGGTCATCCCGCTGCCGCCGGAGAGGAGCAGGTAGGACGAGGAGGGGTGCTCCCGAACCGAGAACCCGCCCATCGGCCCGCTCGCCCACAGCCGGTCGCCGACGGCCAGCCGATCGTGGAGCCAGCCCGACATCGGCCCGTCGGGCACCCGCTTGACTGTGATGGTGAGCAGGTGCGGGCGGGTCGGCGGCGAGGAGATCGTGTAGCACCGCTCGACGGGCTCGCCGTCGATCGACGCCCGAAGGGTCAGGTACTGCCCGGGTGCGAAGGCGAAGCTCTCGCCACCGGTCGGCTCGAGGGTCACCTCGACCACGTCGTGGGTCACCCGGCGCACCCGCCGGCACCGCAGCTCTCCCTCGAACGGCTTCTCCTCGGGCAGGATCCCGGCTCCCAGCGGCGACGGGACCACGTAGAGCTGCGCCGGCGCCGGCAGCGGCGCCACCTCGACGGGCCATGGCTCAGTCATCGGCTCCACCTCTCTGCGCTTCCGATCGGATCTGGGCGTCGTACCAGCGCACGAAGTCGTCGACCTGCCGCTCCGCCTCGTTGTAGGGACCGGGGAGGTAGGCCGGGTCGGCGACCCCGAGCTGGGTGTTGCGTACGAGCTCGGCGTCCTGCTCGTTGGTGGCCCGCCACACCGCGGTCAGGGCCTCGACGTCGTAGTCGACCCCCTCCACCGCGTCCTCGTGGACGAGCCAGGTGGAGCGGACCAGCGTGCGGTCGGGCGAGAGCGGCGTGACCGAGAAGGTCACCACGTGGTCGGCGAGCAGGTGGATCCAGGCGTTGGGCTGGGTGTGGAGGGTGCAGCGGCCGAGCTGCGGGTCGTCGAGGTCGCCCAGCAGCCGGCCCACCAGCCGGGACCCGTCGATGCTGAAGGACTCCCCCGCCCCGTCGAGCGGCTCGCGCTGGATCCGGAAGCCGAACGGGCGGTCGGCGAGCTCCTCGATCAGCGCGTACGGCATCCCGAGCGCGTCGCAGCGTCGCGCCAGATCGGCCTCGGCGAACAGATAGCGGTCATGTTCCGCCCGGAGCCGGTCCGGGATCTGGTCCTCGCGCAGCCCCCAGGTCGGGAAGAAGGTGCAGATCAGCTCGGGGTGGCCACCCTCGCAGTGGTAGCACTCCCGGTTGTTCTCCATGACCAGCTTCCAGTTGCCCTCCTCGACCAGGTCGACCTGGGCGGCGACCTTGGCCCGGTCGAGCCGGTGCGGAGTGATGTAGTCGTGGACCTGCTCGGCGACCACGTCCAGGTCGCCGTCGGGCTCGGCGGCGAGCGAGCAGTAGAGCAACCCGCCGACCTCGCGCAGCGCGACCGGGCGCAGGCCGAGGCAGGCGGTGTCGATGGCCGGCGAGAGCTGGGGCGCGTAGCGGAGCGAGCCGTCGGTGGCGTACGTCCAGCTGTGGTACCCGCACACCAGGTTGCCGACGCTGCCGTGGCCCGGCGCGACCAGCCGGGAGCCGCGGTGGCGGCAGACGTTGTGGAAGGCGCGTACCTGCTCCTCGTCGTCGCGGATCACCAGGACCGAGGAGCCGGCGACATCGAAGGAGAAGTAGTCACCGGGCTCGGGCACCTCGGCGACGGTGCCGACGAAGAGCCAGCGGCGTCGCCAGAGCAGGTCGACCTCGCTCGCGAAGACGTCGGCGTCGGTGTAGAGAGCAGCCGGCAGCGAGTGGCCGGGGGTCCTGCGGTCGAGATGGTCGAGGATTCTGGTACGTCGGCCGGCGAACGGTTCGCCGACGAGTTGGTCTGTCATCCATCGCTCCCAGGCAGATTCAGGGGGTCAGATCGTCAGGCACAGCCGCAGCGCGTCGTAGACCGCGGCATGGACGTTCCGGCTGGCGACCGCGTCGCCGATCCGGAACAGCTGGTAGCTGCCCGCCGCATTGCGGGACACCGTCTGCGGCGCGCCGGTCAGCAGCGCCGCCTGGTCGACCTCACCGAGGTTGATCGAGCTGGGGACGAGGTCGTGGTAGAGCTCGTCGTTAGGGGTGGTCCCGTGCTCGACCACGACATGGTCGACGTGTCTCTCGACCTCGGCACCTGCTGCGTATTCGCTGGTCAGAGTGGCAATGAGCCGGTGTTCCGAACCCGCCGGGGCCCGACGCACCGCGACCAGCCTCCGGGCCACGGTCAGGGTCACGTCATGCGCGGCGAAGACCCCCAGATAGGCCGGGCTGTTCATCGAGCCGACCGAGATCCCGACCGTACGCTCCGGGGTGACCAGCTCGACCTGAGCGCCCAGCGTCGCCAGGTGCTCGCCGGCGTCGAGCGCGGGCTCGGCGCCGTTGTCGTCGTAGACGAGGACGGTGCCGTTGCCGGGCGTCAGGGTCCCGTCGAGCACGTCCCAGGTGTCGTTGACCAGCTCGGCGCCCACCGGGACGCAGGAGCGGTCGGGCACCCCGCCGGTGGCGACGACCACGACATCCGGGTCGAGGCTCCGGACGATGTCGGCGTCGGCGTAGGTGCCGAGCCGGAAGTCGACGCCGCTGTGCTTCGCCTCGGCGACGCGCCAGTCGACGATGCCGATCAGGTCGCGGCGGTGGCTGGTCGAGGAGGCCAGCAGGAGCTGACCACCGGGCCGGTCGGCGGCCTCCAGGACGGTCACGGCGTGACCGCGCTCGCCCAGGACGCGAGCTGCCTCGAGACCGGCGGGCCCGGCGCCGACGACCACGGCCCGGCGGGTTCGAGGCGCCGGCGGCGTGAGGTGGGGCAGCGACTGCTCACGCCCGGTCGCCGGGTTGTGGATGCACTTGGCATCCCCGGACTCGTAGATCGCGTCCAGGCAGTAGCTCGCGCCCACGCACGGCCGGATCCGGTCCTCCTCGCCGCGCGCGACCTTGGCGACCAGGTGCGGGTCGGCGAGCTGGGGACGGGTCATCCCGACGAGGTCGAGCAGCCCTTCGCGGAGCGCGTAGCGCGCGGTCGCGACGTCGCTGATCCGAGCAGCGTGCATGACTGGGACATCCACCCGGCGGCGTACCTCACCGACGAAGTCGAGGAACGGGGCCGAAGGCGTGCCCATCGACGGGATCACCGCGGCGAGGCGGGCGTCGGTGTCGAGACCTCCCTTGATGACGGAGAGGAAGTCGATGCCGGCGCCGACGTAGCGACGCATCACCTGCTCGGTGTCGTCCAGGCCCAGGCCGGTAGGCAGATCCTCGTCCATCGCCATCCTGACCCCGACGATGAAGTCGGGCCCGACGGCGGCCCGGATCGCGTCGATCATCCGCAGAGGAAAGGCGAGCCGGGCCTCCGGGTCGCCCCCGAACTCGTCGTCGCGGAGGTTGGTGGCGGGCGAGACCCAGGCGTCGAAGAGATGGCCGTAGGACTCGATCTCGATGCCGTCCAGGCCCGCCGCCTGGCAGCGCGAAGCCGCCTCGGCGTAGTGCCGCACGATCCGGTCGACGTCCCAGGCCTCGGCGACCTTCGGGAACGACCGGTGCTGCGGCTCGCGCAGCCGGGAGGGGTAGACGAGCGGCAGCCAGTCGCCGGTGAAGTTGCTGGTGCGGCGGCCGAGGTGGGTGATCTGGCACATCACCGCGGCGCCTTCTTCGTGGACGTCGTCGGCGAGCCGGCGCAGCCAGGGCACGACCTCGTCGCGGTAGAGCAATATGTTGCCGAAGGCCGGTGGGCTGTCGGGCGAGACCACCGCTGACCCGCCGATCATGGTGAGCCCGACCCCGCCGCGCGCCTTCTCCAGGTGGTAGAGGCGGTAGCGGTCCTTCGGCATCCCGTCCTCGGTGTAGGCGGGCTCGTGGGAGGTGCTCACCACGCGGTTGCGCAGGGTGAGGCTCCGGAGCCGGAAGCTCGCCAGAAGTGGATCGGCGCTGGGGGACACAGGACCAGCGTGGCGCCTCGGCACTGTTCAAGAAAAGCACACGTTTCCGCTATTTACCGTGCGATTCCATTGCACAATCGAAGCATGATCGACCAGCGGCTCCACGTGCTGCGGGTGCTCGCCGAGCGCGGCACCGTCTCGGCCGCCGCAGCAGACCTCGGCTATACCCCCTCGGGCATCTCCCATCAGCTGCGCACACTGGCCCGCGACGTGGGTGCGGAGCTGCTGGTACCGGAGGGCCGCGGCGTACGCCTCACCGGGGCCGCCCTCACCCTGCTCGACCGCAGCCACGACCTGTTCACGCAGTGGGAGGAGATCCGCGCCGATGTACAGCAGGCCTCGGGCACCTCCCGTGGCTACCTGCGGATGGCCGGCTTCTCCACCGCCGCCTCGGCGCTCCTGCCGCCGGCCGCGGTGGCGGTCGCGCGGGAGTTCCCGCAGTCGACGATCAAGATCATCGAGGCCGATCCCGAGGTCTGCTTCGACATGCTGCTGGCCGATCAGGTCGACGTCGCCGTGGTGGTCAACATGTCGGAGCTGCCGCCGACCACCGACCCGCGGTTCGAGCAGGAGCGACTGATGGAGGACACGCTCGACCTGCTGGTCAATGCCGACAGCCCGCTCGCCTCCCGGTCCCGGGTCCGGCTCACCGATGCCGCCGAGGAGCACTGGATCATGGAGCATCCCGGCCGTCCCTACCACCAGCTGGTGACCTCCGCCTGCGCCGCGGCCGGCTTCACTCCGGAGCACGCCCACGAGGTCGTCGAGTGGGACACCGGCGCCGCCCTGGTCAGCGCCGGCTTCGGTGTCGCCCTGGTCCCTCGCCTCGCCCGGATCCCGAACGCCGCCGGCCTGGTCCGGATCCCGCTGCGCGGCGAGGCGAGCCCGGTGCGGCACGTCCGGACCAGCGTACGCAGCGGCACCTCGCGCCAGCCGGAGATCGCCTGTGCCCTCGCCGAGCTCAGAAGGGTCGCCACCTCCCTGGCCGAGATCGACGCCGGCTAGGGCCGACCCGTCGCGAAAGCCCGTCAGGTTGAGCCGAGCCGGCGTAGCGCGTCTCGCCCACCAGAAATCATTCGTACGCCACCACGACCCTGCCGCAGAATGAACGACGTGCCCACCCTGAGCCAGTTCGCCGCCTTCGCGCTCGCGTCCGTCATCTTCATCCTGATCCCTGGCCCGAGCGTGCTCTTCGCCCTCGGCCGGGCTCTGACCGCGGGCCGCCGCGAGGCGGTGCTCGCCGTCGGCGGCAACGCGCTGGGTCAGTTCGGTCAGGTCCTGGCGGTCGCCGTCGGGCTCGGCGCGCTGGTGGCTGCCTCCGCGACGGCGTTCACCGTCGTGAAGCTGGTCGGTGCTGCGTACGTCGTCTATCTCGGCATCCAGGCGATCCGCCACCGCGCCGACGCCCGGGCCGCCCTCCACGGCGAGGACGTGGTGCGGACGACCGCGTGGGGCGCGATCCGCACCGGGATGATCGTCGGGGCGACCAACCCGAAGACGATCGTCTTCCACCTGGCCTTCCTGCCCCAGTTCATCAACACCTCCGCCCCGGCGGTGCCCCAGATCCTCCTGCTCGGTGCGATCTTCTCGGCGATGGCGTTCACCTGCGACTCCGGATGGGTCCTCGCGGCCAGCCGGGCCAAGGCCTGGTTCGCCCGTAAGCCCAAGCGTCTCGACAGTCTCGGCGCCGGTGGCGGCGTCGTCATGATCGGCCTCGGCGCCACCATGGCGACCGCGTCCCACGGCGCCTGACCGGCGCGACGCGAACGCCGGCAACCAGCCGTCAGCCGCCGAATTCCGAAGACAGGAGCGCCCTGGTCACCGAGACTGGGACGCATGCGGACTCCACTCTCGGGCCTCATCGCGGCCGCGCTCGCCTCACTCGCCATCACGTCGGGGGCCCTCGCGACTCCCGCCCACGCCACGGAGGCTGCCCACGCCGAGGAGGGGCGTACCGACCCGCTCCTTGCCTTCAACCACGCCTGGGCGATGGTCGACCGGGAGACGGCCGACGCGATCGAGCACTCCGACTACCTGGGCGAGTTCGCCGACCGCCGGATCAACACCGGCAATGACGGGACCTCGACCTGGACGGGTCGCTACCTGCTCGGCAAGGAGACCTACCTGGAGTTCTTCGGTCCGGGCGACGCTCCCGACGCGGTCGCCGGTGACACCGGGCTCGCCGTCTCGGCGGACAACGACGGCGACCTGGCCATCGCGGCCGCCAACCTGCGCGACCTCGGCGCCGACCCGGTCGAGTTCACCCAGGTGACCGACCTCGGCGACGGCAACCCGATCCCGTGGTTCGACGCCGCCTACACGACCTCGACCTACGACACCTTCTTCTCCTGGGCGATGGAGTATCGCGACGAGTTCCTCGACGACCCGCGGCTCTCCTTCCCGCCCGCCGCCTACGAGGGCGACGTCAGCCGCGACCGCTACAACCGGGATCGCTATCTCGACCACCAGATGCGCGACGTCATCGGCGTCCAGATCGCCACCACCGCCGCCGACATCGAGAAGATGGTGCCGCTGTGGCGCGCTGCCGGGATCACCATCCGGGTCCTCAAGGACGGCGGCGTCCTCGCCTTCGACGGCATGACCACGATCCGCCTGCTCCCGGTGCCGGCCGAGGAGGCAGGCGTACGCCACATCATCCTCGCCCTCAACGAGGCGGCCGAGGAGCCGCACACCGAGACGATCGGCAACTCGACGCTGCACGTCGGCCCGGGGGCGTACGCGCTGTGGACCTTCGACCCGATCGAGGCCTCCGCGTCCACCCGTTCCAAGGGGTCCGGCAAGCCGCTCCACCCCGCGTTCGGCGGCTGAGGTAGTAATCTCCGCAGCAATGGCAGGGAACACCCGAGAGTCTGGCACGAGCGTGACCAGCCGGGCACTTGCGATCCTGAGCGCTTTCGACGAGCAGCACCGGTCGATGTCTCTCAGCGACATCGCTGCCCGCGCGGACCTTCCGCTCGCCACGACCCATCGGCTCCTGGGCGAGCTCTTCCGGTGGGGTGCCCTGGAGCGTCTTCCTTCCGGCGACTACGTCATCGGCCGGAAGATCTGGGACATCGGCCACCTGGCACCTGCCGAGACCGGGTTGCGCCAGGTCGCCGAACCCTTCCTCCACGACCTCTACGGAGCGACCCTCGCAACCGTCCATCTCGCCGTCCGTGAGGAGCTCGAGGTGGTCTACCTCGACCGGCTGCGCGGCAATCAGTCCGTCCCGGTCGTGAGCAAGGTCGGCGGACGGCTGCCTCTGCACACCACCGGGGTCGGCAAGGTCCTCCTCGCTCACGCTCCGGCCGAGGTCCAGGACACGGTGCTGGGCGCACTCACCCGGATCACCCCCTACACGATCACCCAACCGGGTGTCCTCCGCAGACAGCTGCGGCAGGTGCTCGACAAGGGCTACGCCACCACCCGCGAGGAGATGAGCCTCGGCGCCTGCTCGATCGCCGTCCCGATCCACCGCCACGACGAGGTGATCGCCTCCCTGGGCCTGGTCGTGCCCACGCTCAAGGGCAGCGAACAGAGGTTGTACGGCGCACTCCGCGTCGCCGCTCAGTCCATCGGACGACGGCTCTGAAGAGCTTCGGTCTCTGAAAAACTTTGGCAGGGTTTCCACTGAACGGAAGCTGTGTCGATGTTCACAGGGGTGACCGCTCTTAGGTTCGTACCCATGAATGTGTCCGCAACCACATCGCCCACGGTCGGTGGCGATACCCGGAGCCTTTGGCCGGTCGTCCTCTGCTGGCTCGCTGTCGCCCTCGACGGCTATGACCTCGTCGTCCTGGGAGCGGTCATCCCCACCTTGGCCGGGACCGGCGCGCTCGGGTTCACCGAGGCGTCGCTGACCACGGCCGCCACCGTCGGCCTGATCGGGGTCGGCATCGGTGCCGTCGCCATCGGCCCGCTCGCCGACCGGTTCGGCCGTCGCCGGACGCTGATCAGCAGCATCGCGCTGTTCTCGCTGCTCACCCTGGCCGTCGCCTTCGCTCCGAACGCCACGGTGTTCATCGTGCTGCGCTTCCTGGCAGGTCTGGGCCTGGGCGCCTGCCTGCCGACGGCCCTGGCTTTCATGAGCGAGCACGCCCGCCAGGGACGTTCGGGCACGGCTATGACGCGGATGATGACCGGCTACCACGTGGGAGCCGTACTCACCGCTCTGCTGGCTCTGTGGGTGATCCCGAACCTGGGCTGGGAGGCGATGTTCGTGATCGGCGGCGTCGCGGGCCTGCTGACGGTCCCGGTGATGTGGGCGAAGCTCCCCGAGTCGCAGGCTTACCTGGAGACCGTCGAGGCCGAGAAGGTACGTCCCTCCGAGGTCGTTCGCGGTCGCCTGCTGTGGGTCAGCCTGGGCCTGTGGGCGGCGTCGTTCTGTGGACTCCTACTGGTCTACGGCCTCAACACCTGGCTGCCGACGATCATGGGCGAGGCGGGCTACTCCCTCGACGCCGGGCTCGGCCTGCTCCTCACCCTGAACGTGGGCGCAGTGATCGGACTCGTCCTGGCCGGCCTGATCTCTGACGCCAAGGGCAACAAGCCGACGGTGGTGACCTGGTTCGGCGTTGCCGCGCTGATGCTGGCCCTGCTCTCGATCAAGATGGAGAGCAGCTTCTTGGTGTACGCGGCGGTGCTGGCCGCCGGCATCTTCGTCTTCAGTGCGCAGGTGCTGGTCTACGCGTTCGTCAGCCACCTCTACCCTGCCCGGATCCGCGGCACGGCGCTCGGCATGTCCGCCGGCATCGGCCGGGTCGGCGCCATCGTCGGACCGTTCCTCGGCGGCGCACTCCTCACCGCCGGCATCGCCTATCCATGGGGCTTCTACGCCTTCGCCGGCGCAGCCGTGATCGCCATGCTGGCTCTACTGACCGTGCCGGCGCATCCCAACAACTAGCCACCCGACATCCAGGAGCACACCATGTCCGTTCTCGACTCCGTCGACTGGTCCGGAAACATCCTCAAGGCCGGCGCCTGGCAACCCGGGCGAGGAGGCGACTACGCCGTCGTCGAACCGGCCACCGGCGCCGAACTCGGCAGGATGGGTCTGGCCACCGCGGCCGACGTGGCGGATGCCGCCGCAGCGGCCGCCACGGCCCAGCTCGAGTGGGCCGCACTTCCGCACCCGGAACGCGCCGCCGTCCTGCGTCGCGCCGGCGACCTGTGGCAGCGGCATGCCGAGGAGATCACCGGGTGGAACGTCCGTGAGGTCGGCGCCGTGCCCGGTATGGCCGGGTTCGCACTCCACGTCGCGGCCGAGGAGTGCTACGAGGCCGCCAGCCTCCCGAGCCGCCCGATCGGCGAAGTCATCCCGTCCGAGCAGCCGCGTCTGTCGATGGCACGCCGCATGCCCGCCGGGGTGGTCACCGTCATCGCCCCCTTCAATGTGCCGATCATCCTCGGCATCCGCTCGGTCGCCCCTGCCCTCGCCCTCGGCAACGCCGTCATCCTCAAGCCGGACCCGCGCACCGCCGTGACCGGTGGCACGCTGATGGCCCGCATCTTCGAGGAGGCGGGCCTGCCCCCGGGAGTGCTCCAGATGCTGCCGGGCGGCGCTGACGTCGGCGAAGCGCTGGTAACCGATCCCCGCGTCCGGGTCATCTCGTTCACCGGCTCCACGGCGGTCGGCCGCCGCATCGGCGAGCTGGCCGGCAGGCACCTCAAGCGTGCCCACCTCGAGCTCGGCGGTAACTCTGCACTGCTGGTCCTCGATGACGCTGACGTCGAGGCCGCCGTCAACTTGGCCGCATGGGGCTCGTTCTTCCACCAAGGCCAGATCTGCATGTCGACCGGCCGACACCTGGTCGCCGCCAGCATCTACGACGACTTCGTCGAGGCCCTCGCCGAGAAGGCCGGCCACCTATCGGTCGGCAATCCCGCCACCGACCAGGTCGCCCTCGGCCCCGTCATCGACGCCGGCCAGCGCGACAAGATCCACGGCCTGGTCACTGCCTCGGCGGATGCCGGCGCCATCATCGCGGCCGGTGGCACGTACGAGGATCTCTTCTACCGGCCCACCGTCCTGGCGAACGTCCCGCTCACCGCGCCGGCGTACGCGGAAGAGGTCTTCGGCCCTGTCGCACCGGTGACCAAGGTCGAGTCCGTCGAGGACGCGATCGCGCTCGCCGGGGCCAGCGAGTACGGCCTGTCCCTGGGCATCGTCACCAAGGACGTCATGCGTGGCCTCGCGGTCGCGGAGCAGATCCCGACCGGCATCGTCCACATCAACGACCAGACCGTCAACGACGAGGCCAACGCGCCGTTCGGTGGCGTCCGCGCGTCCGGCACCGGATCCCGGTTCGGCGGCGCCGAGGCGAACATCGAGGCGTTCACCGAGACCCGGTGGATCACCATGCGGGGAGAGCCGGCGCGCTACCCGTTCTGAGCCGGCGACTCTGACGGGCTTGCAGGTGAGGCTGCTCGAGCGCCTCCCAGACGCGCGTGACGACCTGCTCGCCCGGGTCGATCGTGTGCGGCGAGCTCATAGCCGAAGATCTCGGTGAGCGTCTTGGCCCTGACGTACGCGGGCGATGCCGGTGCGCGGCGTCGCCCGCGGGTCGGAACCGACCGCGACCTGCTCCTCGACGTGATGCTGTCCGGGCTCTCCCCCACCGCCTGGCCCCTGCTCGACGACCTACCTGTCGAGCGCCGGGTGGAGGTGTTCGGTCTCGATCGCGACCCGGGCCTGCTCGGCGGCGGCATGGAGCGCGACCTCGACCGGTTCCGTACGCAGCCGCGCAGCCAGGAAGCCGGCCATGAACGCGTCGCCGGCGCCGTTCGTGTCGACGACAGTGGCCGGCACCGCGCTGACCTCATGTCGAGCACCGCCGGCCTCGAGCGCGATGGCTCCCTTCGCGCCAAGGGTGCACACGGCAAGACGGGGACCACGCTCGAGGCAGGAGCTCATCAGCTCCCAAGGGTCCTCGGTGGCGTCGTCGTTCATGAACACACCCTCGGCTGCCCGCAGGAAGGGCTCATGGAACGCCGACGATCCGTCGTAGTCGTGCAGGTCCATCCACAGCGGCGTTCCTCGCCCCGGCAGGGCCTCGAGCACCAGCCGGCCGAGCTCGCTCAGGTCGATCACCGCGAGGTCCGCGCCGGCCACCGCCCTCACCGTCGCCTCGACCGCGTCGGCGGGCGGGATCGAGGGGGTCGAGACGTACAACGAGACCCGGCCGCCACCCTCGGCCATCAGATTGACGTGCCGTTCGGTCTGCTCGCTCGCGATCGCCTCCACGACGACCCCTGCCTTCTCGAGCCGCTTCCGCAGCCGCGCACCGTCCGCGTCGTCGCCGACAGCCGCCCACAGACGTACGTCGATGCCGAGCCCGGCCAGATGCAGCGCCTTGCCCGCCGAGGTGCCGCCGACCGTGTGCCACGCCCGCCGCGCGAACTGCATGTGCGGCACCGGCTCGGGCAACCGGTCGAGCTCGATCAGGTGGTTCCAGGACGCGGGGCCGCACACCACGATCCGGGGGGAGGAAGGCATGCGCCTATTCAGCACCATCGGTGGGTGTCGCGCACACCGATAACGCGAGTTGGCCAGCATCTTGTTACCAATGGTAACGTTACTAGTAGTAACTTGGCAGGAGAGGACACCCGATGGATCGCGCGACGCGCGTGCCCGCGACTCAGCGGCGGGAGATGCTGGTCGCAGCGGGCGTGGAGATCGCCCGCGCCGAGGGCGGCCGAGCCGTCACGCTCGCCCGGGTCGCCGAGGCGTGCGGGGTCTCCAAACCGATCGCCTACCGGCTCTTCGACTCCCTCGCCGACCTGCTGACCCAGATGGAACGGCAGGTCGTGGCCGGCTACGAGACGGTCGTGGCCGACGCGCTCGACGAGGCTCACCGGTCAGGGGCATCCCCTGCGGAGCTCCTGGACGTCCTGGCCCGGGCCTACGTCGGCCACAGTCTCGGCGAGGGCGCGGTCTACGACACGGTCTCCGCCGCACGCGCGGCGACGGAGGAGGTCGAGGAGCACTTCTTCGAGGTGCCCGAGTCGTTCACCCGGCTCTGCCGAGAGATGTTCGCCGTACCCGCCGGGGACGAGACGGCGCTGCTGGCGATGTTCCAGGGCGCGGCCGACAACCTCGTCACGGCCATCCAGGCGGGCGCCATCGAGCAGACCGCCGCAGTCGCCCACCTGGTGGCGCTCTTCGCCCCGCTCGTGCCGGCCGATTCCGGGAGACGCCCGTGAACCCGCTGGCCGCCATCGGCGGCATCGTCGGGTTCGGAGTGGCCGGCCTGGACCCGTTCGGCGCACTCGTCGTCGTACCCGCCCTGGCCACCGGCGCCCGGCGACGCGTCGTCCTGCTGTTCTTCGGGACGGCCTGGCTCACCACCGTGCTGACCGGGATCGCGCTCGGCGAGTCCGTCCAGCACGTCGTCGCCTGGCTGCGCAACCTGCTCAGCGTCCCCGACCCGGTGCGCCTGACGGTGCAGCTGGTCACCGCCATCGGCCTCGGCCTCTGGGCCGCCCACCGCTGGGCGCACCGCAACGACGCGAGGCCGGAGAAGACGAAGAAGTCGATGCTGGCCGGCCCGACGGGGATGAGCCTGATGGGAGTCTTCTGGGGTGTGAGTGCCCTGACCGACCCCAGCTTCTACGGGGTCGCGACCATCGGCGCGAGCATGCCGAGCCTGTTGGCCGGCGCCGCAGTCTTCAGCGGATGGTTCCTGATCAGCCAGGCTCCCCTGTGCCTGGTCGTGCTCACCCTCGCCGCCGGCAAGGACTCCCGCCCTGTCCAGCGCGCCGTCGCACTCGCCCGCAGGACCGCCCGCCCCGCCTCGTACGTCATGACCGCTCTTCTCGCCACCGCCTCGCTCTTCCTGGTCGCCAGCGCGGCCGCGTACCTCGCCACGGGGACCTACTGGCCGGCTTGATCACCGCCGACGCCCTTCGCCGCGATGGCCATCCGGCGACGGCCGCCGGGGTTCGAGCCCGGCGATCAGCACGAGAGCGGCGAAGCCATCGTCGCTGCCCGGCCACTGGGCTCGGACCGCATCGATCCCGGCGCGGCGTACGACACCACGCAGGACGGCGGCGACGATGATCGCGTCATCCGCGTAGCCCAGCACCGGGATGAAGTCGGGCACCAGATCGATCGGCAGGGCGAGATAGACCATCAGCAGCCCGAGCCTGACCCGTACGCCGCGCGGCATCGACCTGTCAGCCGCGAGCCGACGCAGCAGCCGCACCACATCGGGCAGGATCCGCAGCGCTTCGCGGAGCAGGTCGCCGCGCGGTCGGACGACGAGCAGCGCGACGATGAGGCAGAGCCAGGTGAGCAACAGGGCCGCGACGATGCCGATCGCCAGGTCCCACCAGAACGAACCGGTCATCCTCACCCTCCGAGCCACGCCGCGCTCCGTGGTGGCGCCGCATCCCTGAATTGGATCACGGCGCCGCCCCGGGCCTGGTGTCAGGCCGCGACGACCGCCACGCCCGTACGTCCGCCGTCGACGTCCAGCACTGCGCCGTGGACGAACTCGGCCTCATCGGAGGCAAGGTACGCAACGGCCGCGGCGATCGCGTCCGGACCGCCCGAGCCACCCGCCGGAGTGCCGGCCATGAGTCCTTCGGCGGCCCAAGGGCCGTCCAGAGCGGGATCGCGGATGACACCGGGCGAGACCGCGTTGACCCTGATCCCGCTGTCGGCGAACTCCGCGGACCAGGCGCGTGTGAGGGTCTCCATGGCTGCCTTCGTCGAGGCGTACAGGGCTCCCAGGGGGAGGCTCAGCCGCGCCACCCAGCTGCCGAGGTTGACGATGACGCCTCCACCAGCCGCCTGCATCTGCGGCGCGAGCGCCTGGGTCAGGAAGAACGGCGCCTTCACGTTGACGCCGTACACCTGGTCGAACATCGTGGCGTCGGCCGTGAGGGTGGTGGCCGCCGGGAAGATCCCGGCGTTGTTGACGAGGATGTCGAGCCGTCCACCGAGCGCGGCGAGGGCCCGCTCGGCGAGGGCCAGGCTCGCTTCGGGGCTGCCGTCGAGGTCCGCGGCGACGAAGTCGGCGCGGCCGGCCGCCCACCTGCGCACCCAGGATCCCGGCGGGATCACGCTCGAGGACATCAGAGCCGTCACCCGAACGAGCAACAGCCAGATCTTCCACTACTTCCCCGGCGGGAAGGAGGAGCTGTTCCTCGAGGTCGCCCGCCATGAGGCCGACCAGGTGATCGAGGACCAGCAGCCCTACCTCTCGGCTCTCGACACCTGGGCGGACTGGGAGCGATGGCGCGAGACCGTCCTCGCCCGCTACCGGGCCCAGGGACAGCAGTGTCCCCTGGGATCGCTGATGAGCCAGCTCGCGGAGACGCCCGGCGCACCCGAGGTCATCTCGGCCCTCATCGAGCGGTGGCGGGCCGAGATCGAGCGCGGGATCCGCAGCATGCAGGCCTCCGGCCTGATCCGTGCCGGTCTCGACCCGGCGCGCTGCGCGGCCGCGATGATCGCCGGGATCCAGGGCGGCGTGCTGGTGCTGCGCTCGACGGGCGACCTCGGGCACCTCGAGGCGTCCATGGAGATCCTGTTCGATCACCTCCGCGGCTGATCCTCGAGCAGTACTCTCGACCAGACGGCGAGCGGACCTCGACGTCGTCGTGGTTCACGGAGGAACCCATTCCACTCACCAGAGTCCACAATCTTTCGATCTCGCTCGACGGCTTCGCGACCGGGGAGCCGCAATCGGCCGAGGCGCCGTTCGGCCATGCCGGCGAGCGCCTTCACGAATGGATGTTCGCCACCCGCTACTGGGACTCGTCCGGCGGCGCGGGCGCGGACGACGCCTTCGCGCAGCGACACAGCCAGGGCATCGGCGCCGAGATCATGGGCGCGAACAAGTTCGGACCGCCGCGATGGCAGGACGACCCCGACTGGAAGGGCTGGTGGGGCCCCAACCCGCCGTTCCACTCGCCGACCTTCGTCCTCACCCACCGCCCGCGTCCGCCCGTGGAGATGGAGGGCGGCACCACCTTCTACTTCCTGGATGCGTCCCCGGCCGAGGCGCTGGAGGCCGCGCTCGAGGCGGCCGATGGTCAAGACGTACGCCTGGGCGGCGGGGCGACGGTGGTGCGCGACTTCGTCGCCGCCGGGCTCGTCGATCTGATGCACCTGGTCCAGGTCCCGATCGTCCTCGGTCGTGGCGTACGCGTCTGGGACGGACTGGAGGGCATCGAGAACGACTACGACATCGAGGCCGTCTCGACGCCCAGCGGCGTCACCCACCTGACCTTCACCCGCAAGCCTGCTGACTCCTGAGGCGGGCGGACGGTCCGTCGAGAGCGGCCCACTGCAGGAGCATGACGGTCTTGCCGTCCATGATCCGGCCGTCCCGGATCATCGCGAGCGCCTCGGCGAAGTCGAGCTCGAGCACCTCGATGTCCTCGCCCTCCTCGGCGCCCCCTCCCCCGTCTCCGGTACGGCTCGCCGGCGAGTAGGCCGCCGCGAAGAAGTGGAGCCGTTCGGTCACCGACCCGGGGCTCATGTAGGCGTCGAGGACGTGATCGACGCCGGAGGCACCACCGCCCTCGCCGTCGCGGAGGCACTTCCCCGGGACATCACCGACGCCGCCCCGGCCGATGACGTGATCAAGCAGCTGTCAGCACTCGACGTCGAGATCCTGCACGCCGGCGGCGCGTTCTAGGAACCGTTCGACATCCCGCCTCGAGCGAAGCCGGAGGAACCGCAGGTGGGAGTGACGTGGATCGGCCATCGCGGCTTCGTACCGCTTCACCTGCGGACCATACGAATCCCATGCCCAGCGGATTACCGAGTCACTCGGATCCCAGAGACGAAGACCGCCCCAACCCTCGCGGTTGCCGTTCCAGAGCTCCTCGCGTCTCGCCGCTCTCCGCAACGTACGCAGGGTGACCTGCACCATCACCCGCCACCGCGGCGGGTTCACCCACACGACGAGCTCCGCCGGCCCCCACACCAGGGTGCCGACCTTGCTCTGGTAGTTCCCGTCGATGACCCATGCATCGCCGCAGGTCGCCTCCCGGACCCTACCCACGAACACGTCCGGCTCTTCCTCGATCCACCCCGACCGCCAATGAAGCGCGTCGAGCTCGACGTACGGCACGTCGAGGACGTCCGCCAGTCTCCTGGCGACCGTCGACTTGCCCGACCCCGAGGATCCGACCACCGATACCCGCATCAGAGTGTCTTCTTCATGAGCACACGACGGTATCCGCTGTCGACCAAGTAGCCGGTCTCCTCATACCCCAGGCGCGCGTAGAGTCGCCGGTTCTCGGTCATCGCCTCATGCGTGAAGAGCTCGACGTACGCCGCGCCGCTGGCTGTCGCGCGAGCCTCGACATGGGCGATCAGGGCGCGTCCGATCCCCCGGCCTTGATGACCCGGGTCCACCGCGAGGTTCTCCAACAGCACGCCGTCGTCCCCCGGATGCCTCATGACCGCGTATCCGGCGACCTCGCCATCAGCCATCGCCACCCAGACCTCCGCGGACTCGATGGCGTCCTCGTAGTCCGCCCCCATCGGCGCCGGCTCGAGCCCGATCCGCTCCACGTACCTCGCGTACGCCGCTTGCGCGATCTCCTTCAGCCGGAGGGCATCCGCCGGCTCCGCTGGCCTGATGCCCTCCGGTGTCGGCCCGGTCGGGATAGCACTCATGGTGGCAACCGTACGGCGGGTCTATGTGCGTCGAATGAAGCGGATGTCGCCGTCGGGAAGGCGTTCGTGGAGGTACGCGGCGTCGTGGGCGCGGTGGTGGTGATGACTGCAGAGCAGGGCGGCGTTGTCGAGGTCGGTTGGGCCGCCTTGGGCCCAGGCGACCCAGTGGTGGGCCTCGGCCCACGTGCCCGGTATGTCACAGCCCTCGGCCTCACACGTCGCCGACCTGAGCAGGAGCGCACGGCGTTGGGCCGCGGTGAAGAAACGTTCCTTGCGCCCGAGATCCAGCAGCTCCGAGGCACCCCCAAGTACGGCGGGGATGATGTTGGCGGTGCAGGCCAGCCGCCGGGCCTCGGCTGCGGTGATCGGGCTGCCGCCGACGATCTGAGCGATGCCGGCCTCTCGGCGGAGCTGGTCGAGGTCGATGGTCACGATCACCGTGGTGGCATCCCCACCGTGGATCGGGAGCCGGGTCGGGTCGAGGGTCTCGAGCATCTGGCACAACGCCCGGCCCAGGCGCCGCTCGTAGGGCAGGTAGTCGCCGGTCTCGGTGCGGGTGCCGTCATCGCGGCGCGGTGAGGCGAACGCTTCCAGGTTGGTAGCCAGCCGGTCCGCGGCCGCGTCCGGGATGACCGCGGTGACACGTGTGGTGCCATCCCCGAGCCGCCGCATGGACAGGCGGGTCTTCTTCTGCGCGTGGGCCTCCTCGGCGGCGAGGCGTTTGGCTTCTTCGGCTTCGGCGATCTCGGGGGCGATGACGTCGAGGATCCGGCGCCCCAGGCGGCGCAGCTGGGTGGGGTCGAACCGGGTCGCGTAGCCGACCAGGGTCTCTTCGGCCTTGGTCTTGATCTCGGTGTCGAGATCGGCGGGGAGCTCGTCGAGCGCGTTCACGATCACCTGTGCCTGGGCGGAGTTGCAGTCGCCGGCGCGCATCGCGGCAGCGACCCGGTGATAGGAACGGTCGAGCGCCTGGGCCAACCGGAGGTCGGCGCGCAGGGTCTCGGGGCGCTGGTGGGTGTGGTGATGCAGCCACGCCGCCACATCCCGCGCGGCACTCTCCGCCGCAACGTCATCGGCAGCAGCCAGCACCCGCAGCTCGAGCTCAGCCAGCTGGGCCTTAGCCCGGGCGATCTCGAGCAGGGTGGCGACCTTCTGGTCGGTGGCCATGAAAGAAGGGTTCGCCGCCGTAACCCCATCAAGCGCGGCAGTGACCGCGACCACGGCCCCGAGCACAGGATGTTGGGGCTGTTGCAGCGTGGTCATCACGGTCACCTCCCGACGTACGAACTCAAGGGTTTCTGCCTGTGCAGAATCCCGGTTGGTTCGCTGGTCTCGGAGGCCCGGCAGTACGGGCTATTACTTACCCTGGCAGCTCGGCGTTCACGCCCCTGGTTCCCCTGGATTACCCGCCATCCGTTGTGTCTCGGATGGATAGGGCACGCCTCTTGAGAGGTGGTCGGCCTTCACGTGTGCGCCTGCGCCGAGCCTACCACACAAAGCAAAACCAATGAACCCATTCAGGGACAGATATCCCAATCCCAAACCCAGACCGCTGCTGGAAGCCCGCAAGACAGCCACATGGCACCCCGCCCAGGCACCCTGCTTCTAAATCTCCCAACCCAGGCACCCGTATTGGCCCCACCCACGCTGGAACCCAAGCACAAATCCCCGAGTAACCTGCACGCATGAGCAAGCCGCTGGACGACGGGCCGTTCTACCACGGCACAAAGGCCGATCTGCGCGAAGGAGATCTGCTCACCGCCGGGTTCCGCTCCAACTACAAGCCCGATGTCGTGATGAACCACATCTACTTCACCGCCCTCCCCGACGGCGCAGGCCTAGCCGCCGAGATCGCCCCCGGCGACGGAGAGCCACGGGTCTACCTCGTCGAGCCGACCGGCGAGTACGAGAACGACCCCAATGTCACGGACAAGAAGTTCCCCGGCAACCCGACCCGCTCCTACCGCAGCCAAGCGCCACTCCGGATCGTCTCCGAGGTCCACGACTGGACCCGACTGACCCCCGAAGCCTTGCAGCTGTGGCGTGACCGCCTCGCTGCCATCCGGACCGACGACCGGGCCGAGATCATCAACTAGCCCGCCGATCAGTGCAGGCCGACGTCCGCCGAAGTCGTATGCCAGGCGTGGAAGGCGATCGTGAGCCCCGACCGCGTGGGAGCACAGGTGAACGGCCCAGCCTCCACGACGAGGTCCGGCGCGAACGGGACCAGTCGGACGAGCTGAAGCGAACCACCGTCGACCGCGGCCCGGATCGTGAGCGCGTCGCCAGACCGACTGACCCGCATGAGGACCCTGCGGTCGCGCCAGTCGGGCACCGGCGCCAGTGACCAGTCGGACCGACCATCGGTGACGACGGCACCGAGCTGCGGGCGGCCGTCGGCGTACTCGACGCCGGCCTTGACCCAGTGCGTCTCGCTGACGCGTACGAAGATCCCGGCCTGGTCGAACTGCTGCGAGAAGGCGGCCGTGAACTCGACCTCGACCGCGGTGTCTTGGTCGAAGGGAGCCAGCAGGGCGTGCTCACTGTCGTGGACGAACCCGTAGGAGGTCGTACGCCACGCGTCGCTCCCCTCGGCGGCGGTGACGAGCAGGTCGGAGCCGCGCTCGACAGCGGAGACGGGCGGATGGGTCCAGCGCCCACTCCCCCAGCGGATCGAGGTCAAGGCGGGTCAGCCCTCGCGAATGGTCATCTTGGTGAGCCGGTCGCCGTCGATGTCGAAGACGAACTTCGAGCGGCCGTTGGCGTGGGTGGAGCGCCACTCGCCGATCACGGTCACGCTGGCGCCCATGGCTTCGACCTCCTCGACGGCGAGGGTTCCCTGCGCGCCGATGAACTCGTTGTCGCTCCACCCCTTGATCTGCTCTCTTCCGGTGAAGACACGGCCCCAGTCGTCGACGGCCCCACTCTCGGTGAAGGCGTCGAGGAACGCGGACTCGTCATGCCGGTTGACGGCCTCGATGAAGGCCGCGACCGGCTCAGGGATCGTCTGCTCGGTCATGTGCGCTCCTTCTCAGCGGGTGATCTCACGAGTATTCAGTGTCGCTCCTCGAGCCCCACGGCCTCGCGCAGGATGCGCACCGAGTCGGCGAGCTCCTCGTCGTCGCGAGCCCGGGACTCCATGAGATCAGATAGCGCCGAGGCGATCACGTTGAGCTTCTCGTGGGAGGCCTCCTCCGAGCGCCGCCCCGCGTTCTGGAGCAGCACCAGCAACAGCAGCGACAGGACCGAGGAGCCCGTGTGCAGGGCCAGCTCCCACTTGGTGCTCGAGGACCAGAACGGGAGACTCACCACCCACACCACCAGAACACACACGATTACATAGAAGAACGGAGCGTGGCTGACCAACGAGGTGACCACCTCCACGAAGCGTTCGAACCCGTTCCGTCCGTCGCCTCGCTGACGAGATTTCCTGGCCTTGTTCTCTACGGTCATGCGCACACGGTAGTCCGGATCGCCGCCGCTCAGGCCGCGAGGACCGAGGTGACCAGGACGTAGG
This sequence comes from Nocardioides sp. NPDC058538, assembly GCF_042719275.1. Taxonomy (NCBI): domain Bacteria; kingdom Bacillati; phylum Actinomycetota; class Actinomycetes; order Propionibacteriales; family Nocardioidaceae; genus Nocardioides; species Nocardioides sp. NPDC058538. The sequence goes on from NZ_JBHXNY010000006.1 coordinate 50,051, forward strand.
CCGCCGTGCCGGCGAAGATGCTCAGCGTCATGCTGCCTCGCCACAGGTGCAGCCCGATCGTGATCGCGAGGGCGAGGGCGGCCGGCGCGACCGAGGTCACGACGACAGGGTCGGTGTCGCGGAGGGTGTAGGCGGCGAGGATGACCATCACTCCGACGGGCATCCGGTCGCCGATGTAGGACAGGAGCTCGCTGTGCCGCAGCGGGGCGAGCATCGCGAACGGAGCCGCGCGAAGGGTCCAGGTGACGGCCGCGGAGACGAGGACGGCGGACAGCACGTACCAGGGATCAGTCACGCCTGCTCCTACGAGCGGCCAGGACGTACGAGCAGACCAGCGCGACACAGAACATGCCCATCGCGATCAGCAGCATGCTGTCTCGCGAGATCAGTGCCGCGACGATCGCGCAGCCCAGAGCGAGAGCCGAGATCGGCAGAGACCGACGGACCTTGTACGCCTCGATCCCCAGCACCACGAACAGTGCGGTGACGGCGAAGTCGAGGCCGACCACCTGCGGCGGGATCAGGGAGCCCAGCCCGGCGCCGGCGGCCACGCAGAGCACCCACGCCAGGTGGAAGAACGCCTGGATGCTGATGATCCGCGTCCGCGACCAGCCGGCCGCCTCCGGCGTCGCGGTGAGCGCGTACGCCTCGTCGGTCAGGGCGAAGGTGCTGTAGGCCCTCCACCCGCGGCCGTGCACCCGGTGCATCGGGAACGAGATGGCGTAGAAGACGTGCCGGAAGTTCACCAGCAGCGTGCTGACCGCGATCTGCGCCAGCGGAGCCGCGGCGGCCAGGAGGCCGACCAGCAGGAACTCCATGGAGCCGGCGAACACGACCGCGCCGAGCACCGGCGCCCACCACCAGGCGAGCCCGGACTGCACCACCAGTACGCCGAGCGCGAGCCCCAGCGGCACCACGGCGACACACGCGGGAAGCACGGTGCGCCACCCGGCGGCGACCTCCTCGCGGGTCCTCGCGGGCTCCCGGTGCGCCGTCTCCATCACCTGCATGCAGCAAGCCTAGGAAAGTTCTGACGTCCTTGGGTTGCCCATTGACGATGCTAAAGTGCCGCTGTGCGCAATGATCATGCGATCGATGACCTGGATCGAGCAATCATTGCCGAGCTCGAGGATGACGCCCGGCTGAGCAACGCCGAGCTGGCCCGACGGGTCGGACTCACCCCGGCGCCGTGCCTGCGCCGCGTACAGCGCTTGGAGCGCGACGGCGTGATCAAGGGCTACCACGCCAGCATCGACCCGAAGAGCGGCGGACGCGGGTTCGAGGTCATCGTGGCCATCGACATCGCCGTGAACGACGGCAAGACCATCGAGGACTTCGAGACCGCCGCAGTCGCCGTCCCCGAGGTCACCGAGATGCGCCGCATGCTCGGCCAGCCCGACTACTACCTGCGCGTCCAGGTCGCCGACCCCGATGCGTACGAGGCGCTCATCGTCGGGACCATCTCCCGGCTGCCCGCGGTGAACAGGCTGCTCTCGCACCAGACCATGCGGCTGATCAAGGGGTAGGTCAGCGCGGCAGCACGCCCACGAGCGACGCGGTGAACGAGGTCCGCAGGGCGTCGCGCAGATCCAGATGGAGTACGCCGAGGTCCGGCTCGTCCGCATAGGCGGCGAGGACGCTGGGCGGCGGCGGCACGTACGCCGCCAAGGCACCCGCCGAGATCAGGCTCATCATGCAGAACGTCTGGGCACCGTCGCCGAGCTCGGGCAGGTGGCGGCGCACGAGCTCGAGCATGGTCGTGAGGTTCGCGTGGGTGGAGCGCTTGTGACGCTTGACGACCTCGACCGAGACGTTGTGCTCGAGGACGCCGCCCTGCGCGCCGAAGAGGTCGCAGAGCACCATCCGCTCCGCCAACGACCGGCTCAGGCCCTCGGCCAGCTGGTCCGCCCGCACCTCCGGTGACGCGTCGGCCTCGATGCCCGCGGCCAGCTCCTCGGCCAGCTCCTCGAGCCACGCCCCCAAGAAATCGTCGAGCAGCTCGAGCAGCACCGCCTCGCGCGACTCGAAGTAACGCAGGACGTTCGACTTGGCCAGACCTACCCGCCGACTGAGCTCGTTGAGACTCACCTCGGCCACGGGCATCTCGTCGAGCATCGCCGCCGCCGTGTCCAGGATCGCGCGGCGGCGGATCTCTCGTTGCTCGTCGCTCCGCGCCCGTTGGAATGTCACAGCCCCAGCCTAACTTAAAGACCGCCGGTCCCTTGACATTAGACCACCGGTCTCTTAAGTTGTCGTAACAGACCGATGGTTCTTTAAGGAGCGGACAATGAGCGAGACCTGGACCGAGCAGCACATCCCCGACCAGCACGGCAGAGTGGCGATCGTGACCGGCGCCAACACCGGGCTGGGCTATGAGACCGCCCGGATGCTCGCCGGCCACGGAGCCCACGTGGTCCTGGCCGTGCGCGACGTCGAGAAGGGGAAGCAGGCGGCCGCGCGCATCGACGGTGACGTCTCCGTCCAGGTCCTCGACCTGACCTCCCTGGACTCGATCCGGTCAGCAGCAGCCGACCTCCGCGCCGCCCATCCGCGGATCGACCTCCTGATCAACAACGCCGGCGTGATGTACACGCCGAAGCAGGCCACCGAGGACGGCTTCGAGCTGCAGTTCGGCACCAACCACCTGGGCCACTTCGCCTTCACCGGGCTGCTGCTGGACCGTCTCCTCCCCGTCCCCGGCTCCCGGGTCGTCACCGTCAGCAGCCTGGGCCACCGCATCCGGGCCGACATCCACTTCGACGACCTGCAATGGGAGCGTTCCTACAGCCGCGTCGCCGCGTACGGCCAGGCCAAGCTCGCCAACCTGATGTTCACCTACGAGCTTCAGCGCCGGCTCGCACCGCACGGCACCACGGTCGCGGTGGCCGCTCATCCCGGCGGGTCCAACACCGAGCTCGCCCGCAACACCCCCGCCGCACTTCGGGTGCCCTTCGCCGTGCTCGCGCCGCTGCTCGCCCAGACCGCCGAGATGGGCGCCCTGCCCACGCTGCGCGCCGCCACCGACCCGGCCGTCATCGGCGGCCAGTACTACGGGCCCGGCGGCCGGGGCGAGGTCCGCGGGCATCCGAAGCTGGTGACCTCCAGTCCCTTCTCCTACGACCTGCAGACCCAGCAGCGGCTGTGGACCGTCTCCGAGGAGCTCACCGGCGTACGTATGCCCCTCGACAGCTGACCCGCATGCCCAGGCAACGGTGGCGACTGGTCACAGGCTGAGCAGCTGTCGCGTCCGGTCGTCGGCGGGGACGAAGGTCTCCAGATGGAGGCCGTTGAGCGTGACGTCGGCGGCGCTCTCGATCTGGCTGGCGACGCTGAAGAAGCGCAGCACGTGGTCGCCCGCGTCGACCTCCAGCGGGACGACCGGGTCGGCCAGCGGCCGGGCGGACGGCACGGCGGCGGAGGGGTAAGCGGTGACCTCGTCCCGGAGCGCGACCAGGGCCGGGTCACCGCCGGTGTGCGTGATGCGTTGGCCGAGCTGGTGGAGCAGGTGGGCGCGCCAGACGGGCAGGTTGCGGATGCGCAGGGCGAGTCCTCGCGGATGCAGGCAGAGCCGGATCACGTTCAGCGGAGGCTCGAGCAGGCTGGGGTCACAGCCGGTGAGCAGGCCGTCGACGGGCTCGTTGGCATCGACGATGTCCCAGTGGTCATCGAGGAGCAGGGCCGGGTACGGCGCGTGGGCGTCCAACAGGCTGCGCAGGCCGGCCATCACCGGCGCAAGCTCGTCGTCGTCGGTCGCGCGGTGCGGATAGCGAGGGGCGAAGCCACCGGTGAGCAGGAGCCGGTTCTGCTCGGCCATCGGCACCCGCATCACCTCGGCCAGTCGGACGATCATCTCCGGTGTCGGCCGGGAGCGCCCGTTCTCGACGTAGCTCACGTGCCGTGTGCTCACCTCGGCCTGAGTGGCGAGCGCAAGCTGGCTCAAGGACCGCAGCTCGCGCCAGCGGCGAAGCTCGCTGCCGACCGACGCTGACGGTGACGGTGAAGGTGACGTCGCGGTTGAGATCACGGCCCGAGGCTAGCCAACCCGGCATCGCAACGGCCATGACCTCAGAGGTTATCGACCAGCGCACCGACCAGCGGCGAACCTTCTCGTGGCAACCGATCCGAGAGAAGGAAGACACCATGAACGACATCGTGACGCGCTACCTCGACACCTGGAACGCCACCGACGAGTCGGTGCTCACCGAGCTGCTGGCCACGCACTGGTCCGACGACTGCGTCTACGTGGACCCGCTCGCCGACGTCCAGGGCCGCGAGGCCGTCGGGGCGACCATCCAGGCCGTACGCGCGCAGTTCCCGGACTTCGTGTTCACGCCCGTGGGCGCCGTCGACTTCCACCACCAGCAGGCCCGCTTCCAGTGGGGTCTGGGACCGGCAGGCGAGGAGCCTGTCGTCATCGGCTTCGACGTGGTCGTGGTCGACGAGGACCAGCGGATCCGTGACGTACGCGGCTTCCTCGACAAGGTGCCCGCCTGAGATCAGGCGCGTGGCAGCACGCCCATCTCCGCGCCGCCACCGACCAGGCTGTCATCGGCGGCTACGGACCCGGCGGCTGTGGACCGTCTCCGGGGAGCTCACCGGCGTACGCATCCCTCCTGCTCAGTCGCGGGCCAAGGCTGCCAGAGCTTCGGTCTCGAGATCGAGGTAGCTCTCGTCGCTGACGTCGACCGCGACGCCGAGGATCTTCCCTCCGGTGAACGTGAACGGCGCCCGGTAGCTGCGGCTGACCGCATCGGCGCTGTCGAAGCCGACACAGAGGCCATCGCCGCACAGGGTGAACTTGCCGACCTGGGCGCGCATCTCCCCCGTGGCCACGATCTGGTCGTCGACGTACAGGTTGGTGGTGCCGACGGACTCCTTGTACCGCCCCGCGCCTTCGCGGATGAACTCCATGCCCAGCGCGTGCGGTCCCGGGGTCAGCGGCTCGGAGACGAAGGTCTGCTCCGGCGGGATGCCGAGGAAGTTGTAGACGTAGTGCAGCTTGCCGTCCTGGAGGAACAGCGCGTGGCCGCCGAACCGCGAGCCGTGCGCGAAGATCACGCCTTCGGCACCGTCGCTGATGTCGACGTCCGCGATGATCTTGTAGGACCGGCCGCGCACGCTGACCGCCACGCCCTCCGGAACCGCGCCGCTGCCCGGGTAGTAGATGTATCGGTTGCGCGCGGGCTCGGCCTGGGGTCGTTCGACGGTGATCATCTCCATCGCGGAGCGGTCGTCGAGCGGGAGTCCGTGATACTTCTCGGCCTCCTCGAACCAGGCCGCGACCAGTTCCTGCACCTTCTCCGGATACTGCTCGGCCAGGTTCTTCGACTCCGACCGGTCCTCGTCGACGTGGTACAGCTCCCACCGGTCCTGATCGAAGTGGCCCTTCCCGGTCAGCGGCGCGTGGGTGGCGGCCGCCTTCCAACCGTCCTGCCAGATGCCTCGGGTGCCGAGCATGCAGAAGTACTGGCGCTTCTTCAGGGTCGGCGCGTCGGCTGTGTCGAAGCTGTACGCCATCGACACACCCGGCAACGGCTCCTGCTCCACCCCGCGATAGACCTCCGGCATCTCGAGACCGGCGAGCTCCAGGATGGTCGGCACGATGTCGGTGACGTGGTGGTACTGGTGCCGGATCTCGCCCCTCGCCCGGATGCCGGCCGGCCAGTGGATGACCAACGGGTCACACGTTCCACCGGAGTACTGGCTGTACCGCTTGAACATCTGGAACGGCGTGCTGAACGCCGCCGCCCAGCCGGTCGGGTAGTGGTTGTACGTCTCCGGCGAACCGAGCTGGTCCAGCATCGCGAGGTTCTCGGCGAGCTCGTCCGGGTAGTTGTTGAAGAACTTGTTCTCGTTCACCGAGCCGGCGTCCGACCCCTCCCCTGAGGCCCCGTTGTCGGCGCAGTAGAACACGATCGTGTTCTCCAGCTGACCGGTCTCCTCCAGGTAGTCGACGACGCGGCCGACCTGGGCGTCGGTGTACTCGCTGAACCCGGCGAAGACCTCGGCCATCCGGGCGAAGAGCCGTTTCTCGTCGTCGCTGAGCTCGTCCCACGGCGTGACGTGGTCGGCCGGGTTGGCCTGGTCCTCAGCCACGGGGTTCCACGGGGTCAGCTCGGTGCCCTCGGGCAGAATGCCCCTCTCGATCATCCGGGCGAGCACCCACTCGCGGTAGACGTCGTAGCCGTCGTCGAACGCGCCCTTGTACTTGTCGATGTAGTCCTGCGGCGCGTGGTGCGGCGCGTGGTTGGCACCGGGACAGAACCACATGTACCAGGGCTTCGACGGGTTGGACGCCTTCTGGTCGCGCAACATCTTGATCGCGCGGTCGGCGAGGTCCTTGGAGAGGTGGTAGCCCTCTTCGGGCGTGTAGGGCTGCTCGATGTAGTGGTTGTCCTCGGCCAGGTCGGGGTACCAGTTGTTGGTCTCGCCACCGAGGAAGCCGTAGAACCGGTCGAAGCCCTGCTGAAGCGGCCACTGCTGGCGGCTGCCACCGGCGGAGTTGTCCTCCTCCGGGACGTTGTGGTTCTTTCCGAGCCAGAACGTGCTGTAGCCGTTGTCCTGCAAAATGTGCCCGATCGTGGCGCACTCCTCAGGGATCCGGCCGGCCTGACCCGGGAACCCGTTGGTCCCTTCCATGATCGAGGCGACCCGGTTCGTGGTGTGGTTGCGGCCGGTCAGCAGACATGAACGGGTCGGCGAGCACAGCGCGGTGGTGTGCCACTGGGTGTAGGTCAGCCCGTTGTCGGCCAGGCGCTGCAGCGTCGGCATGTTGACCCGACCGCCGTACGGCGACCACGTGGCCATGCCGGTGTCGTCGTAGAGGACGACGAGCACGTTGGGCGCGCCCTTCTTCGCTGCCGGAAGCACGTACGGGGACCAGTCCGGAACGGAGTCCCGGACGTCCAGATTGATGACGCCGTTGAATTCCTTGTCAGCCATGACTCGTCCTCTACTCAGCGGATCCGGGCAACCACCGACCACCACGAGACGTACGCCAGGACTGAACCTGCACCTGAGGAGGTCGGCCACGTCCACCCTTGGCGCACCCTGCCATCACTGCTTCACCCGGTTCGAGTGAGTCACCCCTCGGGTATCAGACCTGGTCGACGACCAGCGGCGAGAGCGGCCGCTCGAAGAAGGTCTCCAGAACCACCGTCGCCTGCGTTCCGCTGACGCCCTCGATGGCGTAGAGCCGGCGCAGCACGTCCTGCAGCTGCTCGGTGGTCGCGGTCCTGACCTTCACCAGCACCGAGGCGCTGCCCGCGATGATGTGCGCCTCCACGATCTCCGGAAGCTCGGCGAACGCCTGCGCCGAGTCCCCCATCCACGACGTCGAGTCGACCATGACGTACGCCAGGACGCCGCTGCCCACGGCGGCCGGGTCCACGTCGGCGGTGGTGCGCCGGATGACGCCGCCCTCACGCAGCTTGCGTACACGCTCGTGAGCCGCGCCCGCGGAGAGGCCGACGGCTCGGCCGAGCGCGGCGTAGGACTGGGTGGCGTCGCGCTGGAGCTCGGCCAGCAGCTCGCGATCGATCTGGTCCACAGGTACTCCATTCAGAAATATCTTGCGCGAACCGTACCTCATCTTGCAGTCTTCGCTTCAGGCCGATTCAGGTTCGGTCTTCCGATAAGAATGAGGAGTGGACTCCATGAGCAGCGATCGCCCTGGGCTGTACGAGATGCTTGACGACCGGTTCCGCACCGGGCGGTGCATGAACGGTGACGAGGCACTGGAGGTCCTGTTCACCGGCTGCCGCTGGGCCGAGGGGCCGATCTACCTGCCCGCCTGGCGCCAGGTGGTCTGGAGCGACATCCCCAACGACCGGATGCTGCGCTGGGACGAGGAGACCGGGAACGTGGGCGTCTTCCGCCGCACTGCCGGGCACACGAACGGCAACACTCTCGACCGCGAGGGCCGGCTGATCACCTGCGAGCAGGGCAACCGCCGGGTCACCAGGACCGAGCACGACGGCACGATCACCGTGCTGGCCGAGCGCTGGCAGGGCAAACGCCTGAACAGCCCCAACGACTCGACGGTGAAGTCCGACGGCTCGATCTGGTTCTCCGACCCCGACTTCGGCATCACCAGCGACTACGAGGGTTACCGCGCCGAGAGCGAGATCGGCTCCAACAACGTCTATCGGATCGACCCCGCGACCGGCGAGGTCCGCTTGGTCGCGGACTGCTTCGGCGCCCCGAACGGACTGGTCTTCTCCCCCGACGAGCGCCAGCTCTTCGTCTCCGACACCCGAGCAGGCAAGATCTGGGTCTTCGACGTACGCGAGGACGGCACCCTCTCCGACGGATCGGTCTTCGCCGAGGCCGCAGCCCGCGACGACGCCCGCTTCGACAACCTCCGCTTCGACGACGGCGGCCGGCTCTGGGCCGCCGCGATGAACGACGGCGTGCACTGCTACGACCCCGACGGCACCCTCATCGGCCGCCTGAACGTCCCCGAAGCCGTCTCCAACATCTCCTGGGGCGGCGCCAAACGCAACCGCCTCTTCATCACCGCCGAGACCAGCCTCTACTCGGTCGTCATGGGCGTCACCGGCACCCACCCGACCGGCCCCGGACGCCGGCCCTGGCGTTAGCCGATCGCGGCCGCCCTCCACGATCAGCTGAGCGATGGCTTCGGGTCCCTCACCTGAACCGGGGGATGCGACCGGACCCGCCAAGAGATCAGTGTCTGGAACACACGACCAGGGACGGAGACGAGATGGCCAAGCAGTTCAAGGGAATCGTCAATCTCGACGTGCGGGACTCGGTCCCGGACTGGACGCCCTTCCGCGAGCCGCCGGCCCCGGAGGGCGCTCCCAACGTGCTGCTGGTTCTCTACGACGACACCGGCATGGCCGCGTGGTCACCGTACGGCGGCCGCATCAACATGCCGACCATGCAACGCCTCGCCGACAACGGCCTGACCTACACCCAGTGGCACACCACGGCGCTCTGCTCGCCGACCCGCTCCTGCCTGCTCACGGGACGCAACCACCACGAGAACGGGTTCGCCCAGATCGCCGAAGGCGCCCAAGGGTTCCCCGGCCACACCGGCCACATCCCGATGGAGAACGCCACCATCGGCGAGGTCCTGCGCGAGAACGGCTACAACACCTTCTGGGTCGGCAAGAACCACAACGTCCCGCTCGACGAGTGGGCGGTCGGGGCGAGCAAGCGGAACTGGCCGCTGGCGCGCGGGTTCGACCGCTTCTACGGGTTCATCGGCGGCGAGACCAACAACTGGTTCCCGACCTTGGCCGAGGACAACCACTACATCGACCAGCCCTACCTCCCCGAGGACGGCTACCACCTCTCCAAGGACCTTGCCGACAAGGCGATCTCGTTCATCGCCGACAGCTTGACCTCAGCACCGAAGAAGCCGTGGTACCTCTGGTTCTGCCCCGGCGCCAACCACGCTCCGCACCACGCGCCGAAGGAGTACATCGCGAAGTACGCCGGCCAATTCGACGACGGCTACGAGGCCTACCGCGAGTGGGTGCTGCCACGAATGGTCGAGCGCGGCATCCTTCCCGAGGGCACGGAGCTCACCGACATCAACCCGCTGCCCGGCGAGGCTGCGCAGCCGATGGACCACGTACGGCCCTGGGAGTCCCTCAACGACGAGGAGAAGCGGCTCTTCGCCCGGTTCGCCGAGGTCTACGCAGGGTTCTCGGAGTACACCGACGCCCAGGTCGGTCGGATCATCGACTACCTCGAGGAGACCGGCCAGCTCGACAACACGATCGTCATGTACTGCGCCGACAACGGCGCCTCCGGGGAAGGAAGCCCGGACGGCACGGTCAACGAGAACAAGCTCTTCAACGCCTATCCCGAGGACCTCGATCAGAACCTCTCGATGCTCGACCAGCTCGGCTCCCCGGACACCTACAACCACTATCCGACCGGCTGGGCCACGGCGTTCTCCACGCCGTTCAAGATGTTCAAGCGCTACACCTACCAGGGCGGCGTCGCCGATCCGCTGGTCATCTCGTGGCCGAAGGCCATCGCTGCGCGCGGCGAGGTGCGCAACCAGTACCACCACGCCGTCGACATCGTGCCCACGCTCCTCGAATGCATCGGGCTGGAGATGCCGGAGGAGGTGCTCGGGTACACTCAGTCGCCGCTTCCGGGCGTCTCGATGAAGTACAGCTTCGGCGCGGATGGACCGACTCAGAAGGTCATCCAGTACTACGAAATGCTCGGGACCCGAGCGCTGTGGCACGACGGCTGGCACGTCGTCGCCCGGCGCGCACCGAACGCCGGCGGCACCGCGGCCGACCTTGTCAACGACACCTGGGAGCTCTACCACTCCGAGGCCGACCGGTCAGAGGCCCACGACCTCGCCGCGGAGGATCCTGAGAAGGTCAAGGAGCTGGTCAACCTCTGGTACGTCGAGGCCGGCAAGTACGACGTACTGCCGCTCGACAACCGGTCCATCGCCGACCTGGTCAAGGAAATGCCGGTCGCAGACATCCCGGAGGGCGGCATCTATCGCTACTACCCCAACACCTCGCCGGTCCCGGAGTTCGCGGCAGCGGAGATCCGCGGCCGGTCGTTCAAGATCCTTGCCCAGGTGGAGCTCGAGGCCGATGCCGAGGGCGTGATCATCGCGAACGGCGCCCGCTTCGGCGGGCACACGCTCTTCATCAAGGATCGAAAGCTCTGGTACGCATCGAACTTCCTCGGCATCCCACCCGAGCAGCAGCTGGTCTCACCGGCCGAGCTGGCGCCCGGAGCGCATGTGCTCGGGGTGGAATTCTCCAAGGAGAGTCACGGCGAGCACCAGCAGGCGATCGGAACGGCGACGCTCTACGTCGACGACCAGGCGGTCGCCAAGGGCGACTGGAAGACGCAGCCCGGCCACTTCGCGCTGTGCGGCGAGGGGCTCACCGTGGGCAAGGACGGCGCCGACCCGGTCTCGCGGGAGTACTCGTCACCCTTCGCTCTCACCGGGGCCAAGATCAGGGTGGTCGAGGTCAACATCGGCGACGACGTCTACCTCGACCTGGAGCGCGACTTCCACGCCGCGATGTCTCGAGACTGATGAGGATCCTCCCGTCCGGCGGGACGTGACTCATCTTCGGCCGTGTGATCGAGCAGACCGATCACACGGTCGAAGGCCGTTGGGCGTCATCAGAGGTTCTCGGCGATCTGCTTGATGGCAGCAAGGCGACGGTCCCACTCGATGCCGATGGCATCGAGGCGTCGGGCGACGGTGCTGAGTCCGGAGCCGACGACCCGATACTGGACCTCACGCCCGGCCTGGACGGTCTCCACCAGGCCGACCTCGTGCAGGACGGCGACGTGTTTGGCGATGGCTTGCCGGGTGATGGGCAGGCGCCGAGCGAGGGCGGACGCCGAGGCGTCGCCCTCCCCCAGAGCGGCAAGGATGCTCCATCGGCTCTCGTCGCCGAGTGCGCTGCAGATGTCGACCACGACCTGGTCCACGATATCGCCGTTGTTCATGAGGTCTGCTCGAGGAGGGCGACGAGCTTGTCGAGCTCCTCGTCCCAGCCGCCACGATGGTCTGTCATGAGCCCTGCCGGGTCGCTGGTGTGCTCGAAGCCCGTCTCGACGACGGTGAGCTGAGTCCCGCCAGGGGTTGCCTCGAGGGTGAACCGGAAGACCGTCGAGCGCTGTTCGTCGACCGCCTCCGGCAGCGGACCCTCCTCGTTGCACCAGCGGTAGGACACCTCCGAGGGCGGATCGAAGGTGTCGACCCGGATCGGCACTCTGCGCTCACCCGGCCAGCCGATCGTACCCACGGCGCCGACGCCGACACCGGTGAGAGTGATCTGGCCGAACCACTGCGAGATCAACTCGGGCTCCGTGACGGTTCGCCAGACCTTCTCCCGGGGGGCCTCGATGTGGATCGTACGGCGCACGGTGAACGTGTCGGCCTCGATCTCGGCCAGCGGGTTCTGTGTGTTCTTCATGAGTTTCCTTTTCTCTCGTGTCGGCATCAGCGGATGGCGACGAGTTCTGGTTCCGGTGTCCGATCTGGTTCGGTCGAAGTTGAGGACGCGGGACGCAGCGAGCGGCTGGCGATCGCGGCGGCGACGGCGACGGCGGCGAGGACCGCAGCGGTGAGGAGAGCTGCGTCGATGCCGCCGACGGTGAGCGCCTGCCCTCCGGTGAAGGCGCCGATGGCGTCACCAAAGTTTCCGGCGGAGGCGGGCAGCGACGCCGCGAGGATCGCACCAGGACCGGCGAGGCGTTCGACGCGGTGCTGCCACGGGGCAGTGATGCCCGCGCTGCACATGCCGAGGCAGAGGACCGAGAGAACCGCGACGACGGCGCTCGTCCCCCACTGGACCATCGCGAAGAGTGACGCCGCGGAGCCGACGGCGCCGACTGTCAGGGCGCATGCGGCACCGATGTCGGCGAACCTTCCACCGGCCAACGACCCGACTGCGGCGGCGATGCCGTAGCCCATCAGGCAGGCTCCGATCCAAGGCCCCGAGACCTCGGCCACACCACCCAGGAACGGGACAAGGTAGGTCAGCGCCGCAGAGACGCCGGCGAACAGCAGCACGCCGACCGCCAGCACCGCGAGCACGCGCGGGGCAAAGGCAAGCCGCAGCTGGCCGAGCATTCCGACCTCGCTCGCTGCAGGAACCCGGGGAACCACCAGGAACGCGACCACAAGGGCGAGCGTGGACGCCAGGACGACGGCGAGGAACGATGCCCGCCAGCCGACGGCTTCGCCGAGGAGCCGGCCCAACGGCATTCCCACCGCGCCGGAGACGGCGAACCCGGAGATCACCACCGCCATCGCTCGGCCAGCCCGTTCCGGGGGCACGATCGCTGTCGCCGTGGTGATGGCGGCCGCGATGAACAGCCCCTCCACGGCGCCGATCACGACCCGGGCGGCGATGAAGGCCTCCAAGCCGGCACCGAGCGCGGGAAGAAGGTTGAGCCCGGTGAATGCCGTGATCGCGGCCAGCAATACCGTACGCCGGTCGAGGCGGGCGGTGAGGAAGGCGAGAAGCGGGCCGCCAACCGCGATCCCGAGGGCATTCGCCGAGACCAGCACGCCCACCGCCGGGACCGGGACGGCCAGGTCCTCAGCCATGAGGTCGAGCATGCCCATCACGAGCATCTCGGCACACCCCATCACCAGCGTTCCCGTGAACAGCGCGCTCAGCGCGATCGCCGCTCGTGAACCGCCCGTTACCGAACACCCCTGTCGATGAGACATCTTTCCCCCAGGCATCTGCAACCCAATGGTTGCATGCCACTCTGGCACGCCTCACGCCGAATAGCAACCCCAAGGTTGCACTAACAGTCCTGGGTGACTTCGGGCTCCCCTGGCGATCAGACCTCCGACGTGGAGAGGGCGTCGACCAACCACACGTTCCGTTGCCCCAGCAGCTTCGTCATGTACCGGGTCAGCACGAGGGCGTTCAGCAACCGCCCGACCGAGCGGGACCTCAGTGGTGAGCTCGATCCGTGGCACCTGCCGATCCTTGGCGGGGCTCAGCCACGCCGATGTCTGATTCTGGGCAGAGCGATCCTGCGGCATGCCCCATCAGCAGCTTGGGGTAGTAGGACCAGGCGAACCATGGCGCGACGGTCGAGCGCCCCAGTGCACGGTCGAGAACGAGACCACCAGCGGTCAGAGCCAGCCCCAGGCTGCGCCGATGGGTCGGGGAACGTCGGATGATGGCGGTGGACAGCATCATGTAGCCGTACTGGGCCGCAGCCCAGGCGACGACGTTGTCGCGGGCACCCACGCGATGGTCCGCCCAGGCGACCACGGCAGGATGTCCGTGCAGCGCTGCGAACCTGAGGTGATCGGCATCGCCCTGGCCGGCACGCTCGTACCATCGGACGGACGCGCGAGTGTTGTTCACATACGCGCCACCGATCAGGTCGGCAGCCAGTACGGCCATGGTCGTCGTCGACCCGCCGCCCGCTCCACTGCGCTTCGCCCACATCGCTGCCCCGGCCAGTCCGACGACTGCGGACCCGAGGGCGATCGTGGTGTTCGCACGAGTGGCTTCCGGTCCCACCAGGTTCGCCCAGCCACGCTTGACGGATTCGGCCCATACGCTCATCGGTTGCCTCCAGAGGCGGTTCAAACGGTTGGGTGGCTCTCGGCAAGGTCCTGCGCGGCGGCGATCACCTCGGCAGAGTTGGTGATCATTGGTAGGTGCGCGCTGGCGATCTCGGTCACGCCGCTTGCGCCGAGCCGCCCTGCGTAGCCTCGCTGCATACTGACGGTCAGCTCGGCATCATTGGTGGTGACGACGTACTTCTTGAGCGGCACCGCGCGCATCGCGTCGTGCCCCGTCGTGCGGGTGGTGAAGTACTTCACCGGCTCGGGTTCGAGGTCGGCGATCAGCCGCTGCACGGTCTCTTCGTCGAGCCCCGCGGCGAGGCCCTTGCGGATCACTGACTCGGGTGGTCGGGTTCCCGCGACGCGGAGGATCAGAGGACGAACGACCTTGTTGGGGAACGGCAGCGACGAGGCGAAAGATCCACCGGAAGCGGGGATCACGGCGGCGACTCCGAGCACTGCGGCCACTCGACCCGCGGCGAGCCGTGCCAGCTCCGTGGCGACCACGCCTCCAGCAGAGTGAGCGACGACGCCAAATGATCCCTCACCCGGGCGCTGCTGCCCTCGGGGTAGCCGCACGGGCCCGGATGCCGAGGCAGGGCTCCTTCACCCCGGCGTCGGTCACGACCTCGGTCAGTCGAGGCCTTCGACGATGCGGAAGTCTCGCTCGACGCCGCCGGCGAGGGCGGCCAGCGCCTCCTGGTAGGCGGCGCTCTCGTGCGTCGCGACGGCCTGCTCGAAGCTGTCGAACTCGATCAGGACGGTGCGCTCGGCGATTCCGGCGTCATGCGCCTCGACCCGACTGCCACGACTGAGTACCCGACCGCCCCCTGCCTTGACGGCCTGCGGGGCCAGCTTGTTGTAAGCGGCCAGCTTTTCGGGGTCTGAGATGGTGCGGTAGGCGCTGACCCAGTAGCCCTTGGGCATGGAACCTCCAGTGTTGGGTTGAGGCGGGGACGTGTCATGCCCGCTCAGTATCACCCATGCGGATCACTCCGACGGCCCCCACTCATGAGCTGCGCCATTCGCCGAACCCCAGCGGAGCCACCGCTCGATCCGTGAGCGACGCGCCGGATGGGGTAGCCGCGGGGCGTACCGCTATCGCCTGAGTGTTCAGCCAGGCCAGGTCAGTGGGTCGAGACGCAGATAGAAGCTCCGACGCTCGGCGTCGAGACGGATCCCGTACAGCTCGGCGAACTCACGATCGGCCCGGGAAGCGGTGGCCTCATCACGCCATGTCTCACGAGCGTTCCCCAGCAGCAGCGCGATATCAGCGTACGGATCCGCACGACCGAGCCGCCCCAGGTCGATCAGTCCGGATACGCGCATCGTGTCCGGATCCACGAGGATGTTCGGAAGGCAGAGGTCGCCGTGGCACACGACAGACGCGCCGCGTTCTTGAACCGTACGCTGCGGCAGCTCGTCCTCGATCCCGTCGAGAATCATCGCCGGCGGCACCTGCTGCAGCTCTACTGGCAGGAACTCAGCCTGGGCCCGACCCGCGGCCACCACCTCACGTGCGAGCGGCATCATCGTCCCAAGGCCCCTGTCGAAGGGACACTCCTCCACAGGAAGGCCGTGCAGCGTACGAACGATCTCGGCGATACTCGGCCAGGCGCGTCGAAGCGCAACGGCATCCAGCTGGTCGGCCGAGACTCCGGCCACCGCACTGGTGATCAGGCACGCGCCATCGCCTGTCAAGCGCCAGTCGAGCACAGAGGCGACGGGGAGACCTTCCTCGCCGAGCCAGGTGATCCGCTCTCGTTCCGCAGCCAGGTCCTGCGCCGCAGCAGGAACGACTTTCGCATAGCGCGCCGCCTCACGGTCATGAAGAACAGTGGCACCGGATTCTCCGCCGGCGACCGGCGACCACTCCGCGTCGTCAGTCGGCAACAGCCCCGACGCGATCAGACCGTCGACAGTCATGACGCGAGTATCTCCCGCAGAGGCTCGGGCCCGGAGGTTCACCCGTTGAAGCGGAACTCCACCGCGTGCGGCATGGAGCAGCCTCTGGCCGATCGGCCCGGGTCAGCGGTGCGAGCCCTGCGGGTCACGCAAGTCGGTCATCGCTTCCAGCAGCGTGTCGTGGATATAGGCGAGCTCGGGCGACTCATCATCCCATCCCTCATCGGTGCCCTCGGCCGCCCACTCGTTCTCACCGTCCTGGGCATCCCAGACCGCATCACCGTGCTGCCAGATCCACCACAAGTTCGCGCTCGCGTCCTGCACGCGGGCGAACTGGGTGCCGAAGAAGTCGGTCGGCTTCGTGACCAGACGCGCCCCACGCGCGAGGGCGCGCTCGAGCACCGCGTCGAGGTCATCGACATAGACCTGGAGCATGCTCGGCGTGAAAGGCCAGCCCGGCTTGCGCTCGGCGAGCATGATGGTGGTCGTGCCGACGCGCACCTCGGCCTGCAGAAGGAGCCCGTCCTCATCGATGGTGCGGGCCTCTGCGCGTTCCTCGCCATCAAAGACCTCAATCACGAACCGGGTCAGTTCAACGGCGTCTGCCGTGATGATGAAGGGGTTTACCGTGGCATAGCCCTCGGGGGCGGCGGGTGCAGACATCGTTTGCTCCTGTCCTGGTGGTGGATGCGATGTCCTCAGTCCATCACCGAGCTAATATCAGTGTATTGAACAATTCCGCCATCATCGACCGGACAGCACCTGGGCCGGCGTCTGGCCATGGAAGACTCTCAGAGAACGAATCAGGTGAGCCTGGTCCGCGAAACCGCAGCGTGCAGCGCACTCGATCGGCGGCACGCCCTGCATCAGCAGAGCAAACGCTTCACGCGCCCGGGACAGTTGCTGGATCTGCTTCTGCGTAAGCCCTGTTGCGGCGCGGACCCGGCGCTGCCGGTGCCGCTCCGAGTAACCCGCATCATCGCCCGAGAGCACGCGTCGAACACCGTCGTCGCAGCGAAGGACGTCGAGTTCCAGAAGTCGATCGGTGAACGCCTCGAGGTGCGCGTACTCCGGGAACGGCACGGCATGCCGCGCAAGTGCGACCTGCCCGGCCTCGACAACGAGCTGCTGCTCCCCGCCGAGCAGGAGCTGTTTGCTCACTCCAGGCAGGACGACATGAGCCTTCAGCTGAATGCCCCAGCTGTGCTCCCCGATCGTGGAACGGACCCAGCGGTGACCAAGGGTCGGACCTGCCAGTCCAGCGCGTAGCTCTCCGTCTGGCGCACGGGTGAACCATAGATCCCAGTACTCGACCGCCGGGACGAGGTAGCGCTCGTCCCGACTCGCTCGCGCTTGCCACACGCACTCCAGCACGGGCGAGTCGGGATGATGCTCCTCGTACATGCGCTCCATCTGCCGTACGTCCCCCTCTGAGGACATTCGCCTCGGCCAGAAGTTAGTTCGAGAAGCGGAACTCCACCACGTCGCCGTCGGCCATGACGTAGTCCTTGCCCTCCATGCGGACCTTGCCGAGGTCGCGGGCCTTGGCGACGGAGCCGGCGGCGATGAGGTCGTCGTAGGAGACGATCTCGGCCTTGATGAAGCCCTTCTGGAAGTCGGTGTGGATGACACCGGCGGCCTCGGGGGCGGTGGCGCCCTTGGGGATCTCCCAGGCGCGTACTTCCTTGGGGCCGGCGGTGAGGTAGGTCTGCAGGCCGAGGGTGTCGAAGCCGACGCGGGCCAGGATGTCCAGGCCGGGCTCCTCGACGCCGGCGTCGGCCAGGAACTCGCGGGCCTCGTCCTCGTCGAGCTCGACCAGCTCAGACTCGAACTTCGCGTCCAGGAAGATCGCCTCGGCGGGGGCGACCAGCTCACGCATCGAGTCCTTCAAGGCCTCGTCGGCGAGCTCGTCGGAGTCGCAGTTGAAGACGAAGATGTAGGGCTTGGCGGTGAGCAGCATCAGGTCGCGGATCAGCGCCCGGTCGATCTTCGTGGCGATGATCGGGGTGCCGGCCTCGAGGGCCTCCTTGGACTCGACCGCGGCGGCGAGGTTCGCCTTGAGGTCGGGAGCCTTGCGCGACTCCTTCTCCAGCCGCGGGATCGCCTTCTCGACCGTCTCCAGGTCGGCGAGGATCAGCTCGGTCTGGATGGTGGAGATGTCGTTGGCGGGCTCGACCTTGCCGTCGACGTGGGTGACGTCGTCGTCGCGGAAGACCCGGGTGACCTGGCAGATCGCGTCGGACTCACGGATGTGGGAGAGGAACTTGTTGCCCAGGCCCTCACCCTGCGAGGCGCCGCGCACGATGCCGGCGATGTCGACGAACTGCACCGTGGCCGGCAGCAGCTTCTGGGAGCCGTAGATCTTCGCCAGCTCGGGCAGCCGCTCGTCGGGCACCCCGACGACACCGACGTTGGGCTCGATGGTGGCGAACGGATAGTTCGCCGCGAGTACGTCGTTCTTGGTCAGAGCGTTGAAGAGGGTCGACTTGCCCGCGTTGGGAAGTCCCACGATGCCGATGGTGAGTGCCACGATCGACAATCCTAGGTCCGAGCCTCCCCGAAGCCTGCTTCGGGGAACACGAGGAGATCGAGCGAGCGCGCGGCTGAGCCTGCGAAGCCGCGACTGCGGGTCGAGATACGTACGCCGACCCCAGCCGACACGCGGCCGCGCGACTCGGTCGCGTGGTACGCCGCCGCAATCGCCGATCCCGAATTCCGACGGTAAAGGGACCTCACCCAATAGGCTCGCGTCCCGTGAACGCCCCCGATGCACCACAGCGACTGCGCGAACCCGCACATCAGGTCTCAGAGCGCGCACCGGCGTACTGGCGTACGGCGGAGGCGATCGGCGCCGTGATCTGGCTGGCCCTCGCGGTGGGTGCGGTCGTGGCGGCGGTCCTCGTCCCGGAGGGCTTCTGGACCTGGATCCTCTGGATCGCTGCCGTGGTCTTCGTGCTGGCGCCAGTGCCGGGGCTGACCTTCGTGCCCTCGATCCGGTTCCGGATCCACCGGTGGGAGGTGACCGACATCGCCGTCCATGTACGCCACGGGTGGATCACCGTCGTCGACGAGATCGTGCCGCTCTCCCGGGTGCAGACGGTCGACTCGACCCAGGGGCCGCTGATGCGGCGGTTCGGGCTGCGTACGGTCAAGGTCTCCACCGCCTCCTCCGCCGGCATCGTCCAGATCGCCTGCCTCGACGACGCGCTCGCGCTCGAGGTCGTCGCGAAGCTGGTGGCGATCACCGCGGCGACGCCTGAGGACGCGACGTGAGCACGCCCGAGGTCCCTGACGTTCCTGAGATTCGCGAGGTCTCTGAGGTCCCTGACGCTCCGGTCGTTCCGGATGCGGAGTGGCAGCGGCTGGCCGGCTGGACCGCGGTCGTCAGCCCGCTCTCGACGCTGCGCCAAGCGATCATCCCGGCCGCGGTCGGTGCCTTCGGTGCAGGGCAGGCGAACGTGTTCATCGGTCTGCTGGTCGCGGCCGGCATCGCGGTGGTCGCTGCCCTGGCCGGCATGGTCCCGTGGCTGACCACGAGCTATCGGGTGACGCCGACCCACCTGGAGGTACGCAAGGGTCTGCTCAACCGCACCACCCTGACCGCGCGGCTCGACCGGGTCCGCAGTGTCGACCTGAGCTCGACCCTCATCCATCGCGCGCTCGGGGTCACCAAGGTCAATGTCGGCACCGGGGTCGACGAGGGCCAGATCACCCTCGACTCGCTCACCAAGGACGCCGCCGCGCGGCTGCGACGCGAGCTCCTGCACGCGGCCCCAGCGACATCGACATCCGCGCCAGCCGCGTCCGCCGCGCCCTCAGCTGAAGGTTCATCGCCAGAGACCGAGCCCGCCGAGACCCCGTCCGAAGGCGAGGTCATCGCCAAGCTCGACTGGTCCTGGATCAGGTACGCCCCGCTCAACCTCAAGAACCTCGCGATCGCGGTCGGCGGTCTGGGTGCGGTCTTCGGTGCCTTCTCCGACCTGATCCCGTGGGGGTCCTTCGGAGTCCGGGTCACCAACGGCGAGGTCAACGGCGTCCCGGTCGACGAGGTCGCACGCATGCTGTTCATCGCCATCCCGATCGCGATCGTCGGGGCGGCCGCGGTGTGGGCGATCGGGTCGTGCGTCGGCTACGCGGTGCGTTGGTGGGACCTCCAGGTCGTGCGCGAGCAGGGCCGGGAGGGCACCACGTTGCGGCGCAGCTTCGGCCTGACCAGCACCCGCGCGACGACGGTCGAAGAGGCGAAGGTACGCGGCGCCACCTCCACCGTCGGCCCGCTGATCGGCCTGGCCGGCGGCGCCGACCTCAACCTGCTGACGACCGGGCTCGAGGACAACTCCCCCGCTGTCCTGCCGACGGCCCCGGAGCAGGTCGTCTCCGAGGTCGGCACCGACATCCTCGGCGAGGATGCGTTCTCGGCGGCGCTCACCGGCCATGGGCCCCGGCCACGCCGGCGCTACTGGTTCCGGGCGGTCGTCGCCACCGTCGTATGGACGCTCGTCGCGCTGGTCCCGACCGTGCTGATCGGCGTCTTCGGCGACGTCTGGCTCTGGTGGATCCCGGTCGCCATGCTGGTGCTGGCCCTCGTTCTCGGGGTGCTCGGTGCCGAACTGCGTCACCGCCACCTCGGCCACGCGCTCACCGACCGCTACCTGGTGGTCCGCTCCGGCTCCTACACCGCCGTACGCACCGCACTGCAGACCGACGGCATCATCGGATGGCGGGTCAGGCAGACCTTCTTCGACCGCCGCATCGGCCTGGCCCAGGTCACCGCGATGACCGCGGCCGGCCAGGAGCACGTCGGCATCCCGGACGTGCCGCTCGAGACGGCCGTCGCCCTGGCGGCGGCGGCCACGCCGCGTACGGTCTCGGAGTTCGTCGAATAACCCGTTCCGCTTCGGACAGGCTTCGGTGGATGATCCGGCCATGACTATCCAGATCCGCCACCTCACCTTCGACTGCGCCGACCCCCGCAAGCTCGGGGAGTTCTGGTCGGCCGTCACCGGCTGGCACCTCTTCTACGACGAGGACCCCGAGGTGATCGTCGCCCGCAGCTTCCCGTCGAAGGAGCTGATGTTCCTCTTCATCCCGGTGCCCGAGGCGAAGTCCGCGAAGAACCGGGTCCACATCGACATCAAGCCCGAGGACACCACCCGCGACGAGCTCGTCGAGCGCGCGCTCTCACTCGGCGCCACTGTCTTCGGTGACCACCGCAAGGAGGACGGGACCGGCTTCGTCGCGCTCCGCGACCCCGAGGGCAACGAGTTCTGCATCGAGCGCGGCGAGCACGAGATGGCCCCGAGCGGCCCCATGAAGATCGGCCTCAAGATCTGACCGTCAGCGGCGGAGCACTCCGACCCGTCCGCCCGCACCGGCGGCCCAGCAGGTGCCCTGGGCGCAGTCGACGGTGTGGAAGCGGGTCTGGGTGGCGCCGAACGGCTTCCAGGAACGGCCGTTGTCGTGGCTGACATCGCTGCCGTTGGGGCCGACGGCGATCGCGGTGCGGCCGCCGATCCAGGAGACCGCTTCGCGGTATCCGCCCAGGTCGGAGTCGGAGTTGGTCCAGGTGCGGCCACCATCGGTGGAGTAGGCGGCGCGGTCGACGCCGTCGTCCTCGAGACCGAAGTCGCCACCGACGGCGATCCCCTGGCGCGGGTTGCGGAAGCCGAGCCCGAAGACGCCCGCGGCCTCGCCGGTCGCGATCGTGGAGTCGGCGGCGGACCAGGAACGACCACCGTCGTGGGTGGCGTAGATCTTCGCGGCGGCGCCGCCACCGCCGATCCAGGCGTCGCGCGCCCCCGCGGTGACCAGGCAGGTCCCGCTGGCCGAGTAGCCGAACTCGCCCGGCGCCTCCAGGCCGCGCGTGTCGGCGATCGTCCAGGTGTCGCCACCGTCGGAGGTCGTGATGATGCGCCACTCGCCGTCGACCGGGTCGCTCATCGCGACCCCGCGCTTGCCGCCGGGCCAGAAGTCGACGCAGTTGTAGAAGGCGGTCGGCTCCGCGGACCGGAACGTCTCGGTCCAGGTCGCTCCGCCGTCGACGGTCTTGTAGATCCGGCTCGCCTCGCCCTCGCCGATGGAGAGCACCACGGCCTCCCTCGCAGAGCGTGCTTCGACGTCGCGGAAGAGGAGCCCGTCGGATCCCGGCGGCGAGACCTCGTCCCAGGTCCGGCCGCCATCGGTCGTACGGAACACTCCCCCGCCGTCCCCACCGACCCACGCGGTCTTCGCGTCGACGGCGTCCAGCGCCCGGAAGCCCTGCGTCGTATCCACGTTCACAGACGTCCAGTCGTACGCACCCCCTGACTGCATTGACTGCACAGCCTGCGCCGCCGGCGCGAACGTGAGGGTGGTGAGAGCGAGAGTGGCCGCCGCTGCGGCTCCGACAACGATGCGCACGAAGGTTCACCTTGGCCCTGCGAGGCCGTTCTGTCCACCGATCCGGCAAAACACGTTCGCCGAATCAGCGGCAACGGCAGGCGAATCTGCAGTTGTGCACGACGAACGTCGAGTTTCGTCCTCCACAAGGCCGGATTCGCCGGGCCAGATGTGCGGACTCGGGAATTTTCTTCCGTGACCGGTTGGTAGCCCCTAGAGTGAATCGCCGTGCCGCGTACCAGCGGTACAGATGGGGAGGTTGTCATGAGCAGAACGACACTGACCAGACGCGGAAGGTTGGCGGCTGCGGGAATCGCGGCCGCGGTGGCGGTTGCGACGCCGTACGCAGCAACCCACGCCGCAGAGCCGGATCCGCCCGCGACGACCACCGCGCAGTCCACCTCGGGCAAGACACCGACGCAGCACGGCCAGATCGTCTCGCTGATGCGCCACATGTCGCTGCAGCAGAAGGTCGGCCAGCTCTTCGTGATCGAGGTCTACGGCCGCGACGCCAACAACGTCAGCGACACGGCGAAGGCCGGCAACCAGCGGCTCTACGGGGTGGACACCCCGGCTCAGGCGATCGCCAAGTACCAGCCCGGCGGGGTCATCTACTTCACCACCCGCGGCCCCGACAACATCGGTGACGCGGCCCAGGTGGCGACGCTCTCCAACGGTCTCCAGCGCGCCGCGCTCCAGCAGCGGCCCAAGATCCCGCTCAACATCGCTGTCGACCAGGAGGGCGGCGCGCTCGTGGCCCGCTTCGGTCCGGCCAGCGGCGCCACCCAGATGCCCGGCCAGATGGCGCTGGGCGCCGGCGGCTCGACCGAGGACGCAGCCCGATCGGCCGAGGTGATCGGCACCGAGCTGGCCGCCGTCGGGGTCACCCAGGACTACGCGCCCGTCGCCGACGTCAACCTCAATCCCAACAACCCGGTGATCGGGATCCGCTCGCCCGGAGCCGACTCCGCCGCGGTCTCCGACATCGTCTCCGCCGAGGTCGACGGCTTCGACGACGGCGACCTCTCCTCGATCGCCAAGCACTTCCCGGGCCACGGCGACACCGGCACCGACAGCCACTACGGCCTGCCCGAGGTGACCCATAGCCGCGAGGAGCTCGAGGCGATCGACCTGCCGCCTTTCGAGGCCGCCATCGAAGCCGGGATCGACGCGATCATGACGGCCCACGTGACCGTGCCCGCGATCGACCCGAGCGGCGAGCCGGCCACCATGTCCGAGCCGATCCTGACCGGTCTGCTCCGTGAGGAGATGGGCTTCGACGGCCTGATCGTGACAGACGCCCTCGACATGCAGGGCGCGAGCGCGACGTACCCGCCCGACGTCGCTCCGGTCGAGGCGTTCCTCGCCGGCGCCGACCAGCTGCTCATCCCGCCGCAGATGGATACGGCGTACGCCGCGGTCCTCGACGCCGTCAAGAACGGCACCATCTCGCGCAAGCGGCTCGACGAGTCGGTCTACCGGATCCTGAAGCACAAGCTCGACAACGAGATCTTCAAGAGTCCCTACGTCGACCCGGCTGCCGCTCCGGCGGTCTTCAGCAACCCGGCGCACAAGGCCGACGCCCAGGCGATCTCCGACCGCACCACCACGTTGGTGAAGAACGACGACGGCCTGCTGCCGCTGGCGTCCGGGGCGAAGGACGTCCTGGTCGCGGGCTGGGGCGTGGACACGACGGCGGGCATCGCGGCCGGGCTCCAGAAGCGCGGCGCGACGACCCAGGTGCTGCAGTCAGGCACCACTCCGACCGACGCGCAGATCGATGCCGCGGTCGCGGCGGCCGCGGGCAAGGATCTGGTGGTGGTGCCGACCAACAACGCCTGGCAGATCAACCCGGCGACCGCCCAGCCGACCCCGGCGGCCGTGGCCCAGACCAAGCTGGTCAAGGCGCTGCTCGCCACCGAGGTCCCGGTGATCGTGACCGCTATGCGCAACCCCTACGACGTCACGTCGTTCCCCGAGGCCGCAACGGTTCTCGACACCTACGGCTACACCTCCCACCAGCTCGAGTCGCTAGTGCGGGTGCTCTACGGCGAGGTGAACCCGAGCGGCAAGCTCCCGGTGGAGATCCCGGATCTCTTCCCGCTCGGCCACGGGCTGTCCTACTAGAAACCCCATGAGAGCGGCCCTCCCGGGAGACCGGGAGGGCCGCTCTCTTGCTGCCGGTGGATCAGGAGCCGTACAGCGCCCGGATCCCGGCCGCGTCGGAGGCCTGGAACTCCAGGTCCTCCGAGCCACCGTTGCACTGCGGGTAGTGCATGATCGAGGACGAGTCGTACGGGGTCAGCGCACGCCAGTTGTTGTCCTCGAAGCAGGTCGCCGACTCGGGCCGGGTGTGCTCGTGGCGGAACCCGAGGGTGTGACCGAGCTCGTGGCCGAGGATGTCACCCGCCTCCCAGTTGCCCGACGAGAAGATCGAGTCGTCGATGAGGACGTTGCGGGAGCGCTTCGAGGTCGACGGGAAGAACGCCCGCGCGATGTACTGCGAGGTGCTCACCGGCTCGACCGAGAAGAGCACGTTGGAGTTGCGGGTGTTGCAGGACGCGTCCTGGGCGGGGACGTAGATGAACTCGACCGCCGAGCTGGCCGCCTCCCACATACCCTCGCCCTGCGCCATCGCGGTGACGATGGCGGCCTTGTCGGTACCGAACTTGTTCGAGACGCAGTAGGTCAGGTTGAGCGCCTGAGAGGCCGACCACTTGTCGTCCTTGCCGCTGACGGTGTTGACGATGAGGCCGTCCTCGGGGACGTGCTTCGGCGCCGAGACCATCGACTCGTAGAACTTGTGCAGGTCACCCTGGTTGGAGACGACCTCGTCGCCGTTGACGACGTACTGACCGTCGAAGTCGACGTACGTGGACGCCTCGAACTCCTTGTAGCTCGGTGCCTCTTGGGCGAATGCGGGAACCATCGACGCAGTCAGCGCCGCGGCACCCGCAGCCGCGGCGATCATCATGGGAATACGAACTCGCATAGCTCTTCCTCCTGGATTTGTGAACGGCCGCCGGCGATTGACGCCGGCAGCCACAGGAGATTCAAGCGTTGGGACTAGGGATGGGCTATAGAAACTTCGGTGAAATTGCCGTTGAACAGGCAAAACTTTCGAGTGGAATTCCCTCGTTTGCCATCAGGAGCGTCACGGAGCGGGCCAGATCACCTTGTCGTTGTCGTCGACGACCGCCTCCGCGAAGGACGTGTCGAACCAGGAGGCGGCCTGCTCGGGCGTGACCTTCTGACCTGCGTACGCCGTCACGACCCCGGCCAGCGCCGCGACGTTGTCCGGGTCGACCGAGCCGAACCGGCCCGGCAGCGGGTTGTCGGCCGCGACCGCGACCTCGGTGCGCCAGATGGCGGTCTCGTGCTTCTCGTCGGACTCGGCACCGGCCCGGTCGTGCTGGTAGCCGATGCACTCCTCGACGTGCTCGTCGGCGGCGCAGTAGCTGTAGGCCTTGAAGACGGCCCGGAGGAAGTCCTCGACGGCGGTGGGGTGCATCCGTGCCCAGGCGGGGTTGACGGAGTAGGCGCCGAGGGAACCGGGCACCTCGAAGTCGGTCGGTTCCCAGACCGTGACCTCCTCGCCGGCCTCCTCGAGCTGGTTGGGCTCGTTGGAGACGAACCCGACCAGCGCATCGACCTGACCGCGCGGCAGCACGCCGGGGTCGTAGCCGACCTTGACCTGCTTCACCTTCGCTATGTCGACGCCGGCCTCGGCGAGCATCGCCTGCACGCCGACCGGGACCCAGCCCTTGTGGCCGAGGGTCTTGCCCTCGAGCTGCTTGAGGTCGGTGATCTCGGGGCCGGTCATCAGCACGTCGAGGCCGGCGTTGGAGTAGGATGAGACGCCGAGCACCTTCAGCCCGCTCGCGTTGGAGGTCATGATGTCCTGCTCGGAGAGCGGCCCGACCTGCACCTTCCCGGCGGCGATCAGCTTGGCGTTCTGAGAGACGTCGCCCGAGCCCGGCTGGAGCTCGACGTCGAGGCAGAGATCTTTGAAATAGCCCAGCTGATCTGCGGCGATGGCCTCCATGATCGAGGCCGACGCCTGCCAGTAGTAGCCCGACATGTAGGTGATCTTGCCGGCCTTCTCGTTCTGCTCGCAGCGCTCGGCCGAGACCGCGCTCCCCTGCTCACCCGCGGAGTCCTGCGAGGACCCGCAGGCGGTCAGCGCACCGAGCAGGACGACCGCCGACGTGAGGGCAGCGGCGAACGGACGTACGCGAGACATGAAGGGCTCCTTCAACTCAGGTCAGGACTCGTGCCAGTGGAGCACTCGACGCTCGGCGAGCGTCACGAGCCAGAACAGCAACGACCCGAGCGCCGCGAGGACGAAGATCGCTGCCCACACCGTAGCCAGTCTGTTCTGCGAGCTGGCCACCTGTATCACGCTGCCGAGGCCGTCGGCCGACCCCGCGGCGGAGAGCTCGGCCACGACGGCGCCGATCATCGACAGCGGGAAGACGATCCGGAGCGACGCGAAGACGTAGGGCAGCGAGGCGGGCACCCGCAGGTGGCGCAGCATCTCCAGCCGGCTCGCGGCCACGGTGCGGTAGACCTGCAGCACCGGCGAGGGCACCGCCCGAAGCCCGGTCGCCACGTTGATCAGGATCGGGAAGAAGCAGACCAGGGCGGTCAGGACCACCTTCGGCCCCATCCCGAACCCGAGCGCGACCACGAGCAGCGGCGCGATCGCCACCAGCGGCGTCACCGAGAGCACGACGGCCACCGGCATCACCGCCCGCCGCACCACCGCGATCTCGCTCACGACTACGGCGAGGGCGAAGGCGGCGACGAAGCCGATCCCGAGCCCCACCAGCGCCTCACTGAGCGTGACCAGGGTGTTGCTCAGGAAATAGCCGGGGTCCTCGGTCAGCACGCTCGCGATGTCGCCGAGCGGCGCGAACAGGTAGGGCATCCGCCGCGCGCCCAGCTCCCAGGCGAGCCCGAGCACCACGACGAGGAGGACGAACGGGAGCCAGTAGCGCGGGCGGAGCAGCCGGGTGCGGCGGCGCAAGCGACGCGCGGCGAGCTGCTCGGAGGTGGGGACGACCAGATGTGGCCGCTGCCGAGGGGCCGGCTGCGTACCTGAGTCCAGGGTCACGAGACGACCTCTCCGTGGCTGAAAGCGTCCCTCAGGCTGCCCCGGAGGGCGAGCTCGTAGGCGTGGAACTCCGGCGAGGTGAGGAGCTCCTGGTGGCGGGGGCGGGGCAGATCGATGTCGATGACGTCGGTGATCCGGCCAGGTCGCGGGGCCATCACGACGACCTTGTCGGACAGCCTGACCGCCTCGGAGATCGAGTGGGTGACGAAGACGACCGTCGCGCGGGTCTGCTCCCACAGCTCCAGCAGCTGCTCCTGGAGCGCCTCGCGGGTGAACTCGTCGAGCGCACCGAAGGGCTCGTCGAGAAGGAGTACGTCGGGGCGCAGCCCGAAGGCGCGTACGATCGCGGTCCGCTGCTTCATGCCGCCCGACAGCTCGGCGGGGAGCTTGTGGAGCGACTCCCCCAGGCCGACCTCGCGCAGCATCGCCTCGAGATCGGGCCGGCCGCGGTCGTACTTGTCTCTTGGGCGCTGGCGGTTCGCCCCGCGCCGATTGACCTTGTGCGGCAGGGTCACGTTGCCGAGCACGCTCAGCCAGGGCAGCAGCGCCGGCGACTGCGGGACGAACCCGAAGGCCTTCGCCTCGGCCGCCTCCTTCGGGGTGAGGCCGCACACGGTGATCTTCCCGGCGTCGGCCGACTCCTGCCCGCTGATCAGCCGCAACAGGGTCGACTTGCCGCAGCCCGAGGGCCCGATGATGCTCACGAACGTGCCGGGCTCGATGGTCAGGTCGATGTCGTCGAGGGCGATCAGCTCGGCGAGATCTGCCTGCTCGTAGAGACGACGGACTCCGTGCATCTCGATCGTCGCGCTGCCCACGCCTCAAACGGTAGTCCACGACGGCCAGTCGATAGTCTGACGGGCGTGCGTATCGCCACCTGGAACATCAACTCCATCCGCTCCCGCATCGACCGCGTCGAGGCCTTCGTCGAGCGGCACTCGATCGACGTGCTCGCCGTGCAGGAGACCAAGGCCAAGCCCGACCAGATCCCGACGATGGGGCTGGAGGCCCGCGGCTACGAGGTCGCCTCGGTGGGCTACGACCAGTGGAACGGCGTCGCGCTGATCTCCCGGGTCGGGTTGTCCGACATCCAGGTCGGGTTCGAGGGGATGCCCTTGTTCAAGGACGTCGCGGAGGCTCGGGCCCTCTCGGCGACGTGCGGGGGCGTGCGGGTGACCTCGGTCTACGTCCCCAACGGCCGCAAGCCGGACGATCCCCACTACGCCTACAAGCTGGAGTGGCTCGCGGCCCTGCAGAAGGCCTCGCAGGCCTGGCACGACGGACCCTCGGCCATGGTCGGCGACTGGAACGTCTGCCCCTTCGACGAGGACTGCTTCGACCCCAAGCAGTTCGTCGGCAAGACCCACCTCACCCCCGCCGAGCGCGACGCGTTCTTCGCCATCGAGAAGGACTTCAAGGACGTCGTACGCCCCTTCGTGCCCGGCCCGGAGGCCTACACCTACTTCGACTACTACCGGCAGCGCTTCGAGCGCAACCGCGGTCTGCGCATCGACTTCGTCCTCGGCTCACCGACCTTCGCCTCACGTGTCACGGGTGCCTTCGTCGACCTGGACGAGCGCAACCCCGCCATCGGCACCGGCTCCCCCTCCGACCACGCCCCGGTGATCGTCGATCTCGCCGACTGACGACGATGCCGTGAAACGGGAGCGCCCGGGAACGGTCTGGTCCCGCGGCACGGTCTGCGCGGTCCTCCTTCTCGTCATCGCCGGCGCGATCCTCTTCCGCGCCCATCTCCCATCGGCGTTCGGCATCGGCAGCCTCGTGGAGACGTTCCTGCCGTGGCTCGGCGCCGTGGCGGTGCTGGTCCTGCTCGTCGGGCTGGCGCGACGGTCGGCCGCCGCGGTCATCGCGTTCATCGTGCCCGCCGTGGCCTGGGGCTGGACGTTTCATCCCAAGCTCTCCGACGTTCCCGTCTCGAACCACGATCTGGTCGTCGTCCAGCACAACGTGAGCGACACCAACACGGATATCAGCGGGACCGTCCGCCAGATCCTCGCTGCCTCGCCCGACATCGTGACGCTGAACGAGGTGGTTCCCGAGCGGGTCGACGACTACAGCCGGGCGTTCGGAGATGTCCTCCCGCACCACGAGACGTACGGCACCGTCGGGGTGTGGTCGGCACGACCTCTCGAGGACGCGACACCTCTCGATCTGCGCCCGGCGGGCGTGGACGCGTCGTGGAGACGCGGGCTGCGGGTCGAGACGAGGCCGGCCGCCGGCGCCCCGGTCGTCGCGGTCTACGCCGTGCACCTGCCCTCGATCCGGCTGGGCGTCCGCGGCCTCGATGTCACGGCGCGCAACGGGAGCATCAAGCTTCTCGCCGAGGCCTTGCGGACCGACGACGCCGAGGCCGTGATCGTCTCCGGCGACTTCAACGCAGACGCGGGCGACCGCGCGCTACGTCCGGTCATCTCCCAGGTCAGTGAACCGCAGGACCGCTTCGGGTTCACCTTCCCGGCAGCCCTCCCGGCCATCCGCATCGACCACGTCTTCGCCCGTGGCGCCGAGGTCGAGGACGTACGACCGTTGGACCGGACCGGGAGCGATCACCTTCCCGTGGTCGCGCTACTTCGGTGGCAGTGACTCGGCGACGGCGACGCCGCGCTCGACCCAGCCGGCGAGGGCATCGCCGTTGAGCAGGTCGGCGGCGACGTTGACGTAGCCGGACATCGTCCGGGCGCCCATGATCATCGGCTCGGCGCCTGCCGCGAGGGCGGCTTCGTAGGCCGACCTCCCGGTGCGAACGAGCAGGTCGTCGGCGCCGACCGCGCACGCCATGTTGCCGTTCACCATGAACGCCAGCCCACCGAACATCTTCACCTCGGTGGCGCCGGTGGGCATCAGGTCCCGCACTCGTTCGGCCAGTTCGACGTTGTAGGCCATGTCTCCATAGAACCACGAACGACCGGCCGTGCCCATCCGAACAAATTGTCGGTGCTCCCTGCGAGTATCGATGTCATGGAGATCTGGATCCTCGTGCTCGGACTGGCGATCGGTCTTGCCCTGGGCGTCGTGCTCGGGGTGCTGTGGGCGCGGGCGCGGAGCGTGGGGACGGTCGCGGCGGGGATGGTCGATCAGGCCGAGGTGATGCAGGGGCTCGACCGGCTCAGCGACCAGATGCAGCATCTCGACCGGGAGCGGGCCCGCTGGCAGGGGCAGTTCGAGACGGAGGTCGGGCGACTTCAGACCGAGACCCGGTCGCTGTCGACGGCGCTGCGCAAACCCCAGGTCAGGGGCCGCTGGGGCGAGATGCACCTGCGTCGCGCGGTGGAGCTCGCCGGCCTGGTCGACAAGTGCGACTTCTCCGAGCAGGTCCAGCTCGAGGACGGGCGCCTGCGCCCCGACCTGGTGGTGCACCTGTCCGGCAACAAGGAGCTGGTCGTCGACTCCAAGGTCCCCCTGGACGCCTATCTCGACGCCGCGTCCGCGGACAACGAGGACGACTACCGCGCTCACCTGCGCAGACACACCGCCCAGCTGCGTACGCATGTGGACCAGTTGGCCTCGAAGTCCTACTGGCGCTTCCTGGAGGAGTCGCCCGAGTTCGTCGTCCTCTTCGTGCCGGCTGAGTCGTTCCTCTCGGCGGCGCTGGAGACCGAGCCCGGCCTGATCGAGTACGCCGCGGAGCGCCGGGTCGTGCTGGCCTCACCGACGACGCTGATCGCGCTGCTCCGCACGGTGGCGCACGGCTGGTCCCACGAGGCGCTCGCCGAGCAGGCCCGGGAGATCCACCGGCTCGGCCGGGAGCTGCACCAGCGCCTGTCCACGATGTCCACCCACCTGGACGGGATCGGGCGCTCGCTGAACACCGCGGTGACCCGCTACAACCAGGCGATCGGATCCCTCGACAATCGGGTCCTGGTGGCCGCGCGTCGTTTCAATGAGTTATCGGTAACTGATGATGTACTCGAGACGCCGCGTCCTGTGGAGATACGCGCTGTGGAGCGACTGAGCAGCGTAAGGGAGGATGATCGGCGCGCCGCCGAGAATGACGGTGTGCCGGGCCCTACCGTGGGTTCTGATACACAGGCTGCATTCGAGAGATCGTGACCCCATGAGCGAGCGCCAGCGAGCGACCATGAGCCTCAGGCCGTCGCGTCCGTACCATGGCGCTTGCGCAACGGAGGCGGCGGCATGAGTCAGCGCACCATCTGGGAGGAAGGACGCGAGTCCGGCCGCCATGTCGTCGCGCTCGGATCCGCCACCTCACTGACGGTCACCTTCGTCGATCTGCTCATCGACGACCAGATCGGCCTGCTCTTCGACTTCACCTTCGTGGCGATCGCGCTGACGCTCGCGCTGATCGTCAGACCCAGCGACTTCTTCGTGGTCGGCGTGCTCCCGCCGCTGATCATGCTCGGCATCTTCATCCTGCTGGCCGCGACCCAGCCCGGGTCGATCGCCGACGCCGGGGACGGCTTCGTCCAAGCCGTGGTCAGCGGCCTCGGACACCACGCGATCAGCCTGTTCATCGGCTACGCCCTGTGCCTGGGCTGCCTGGTGATGCGCCGCCGCGTCCTGAGACAGCGCATCGAGACCCGCGACGAGGTCGAGCGCGAACGCGCGCTCGCCTCCTAGAGACAGTCAGTCCAGAGCCAGGAACCCGGAGACGTCGCCGGCACCTTCGCGGATGACCTCGGGCTCGCCGTCGGACCAGTCGATGACCGTGGTCGGCTCGGCAGGGGTCTCACCGGCCTCGATGACGATGTCGACCTGGTGGTCGAGCGCCTCCTTGACGTTCCACCCGAAGACCTCCGGCTCGGTCTCACCGGGCAGGATCAGCGTCGAGGACAGCAGCGGCTCACCGAGCTCCTCGAGCAGCGCCTGCACGACGGCGTGCTCGGGGATGCGTACGCCGACGGTCTTCTTCTTCGGGTGCATCAGCCGTCGCGGCACGTCGGGGGTCGCCGGCAGGATGAACGTGTAGGGCCCCGGCGTCGCGTGCTTGATCGCCCGGAAGGCGCTGTTGTCGACGTGGACCATCGTGCCGAGCTGCGCGAAGTCCTTGCAGATCAACGTGAAGTGGTGGCGGTCGTCGAGACCACGGATCTTGAGGATCCGGTCGCGACCGTCCTTGTTGCCGATCCGTGAGCCGAGCGCGTAGCCGGAGTCGGTCGGATACGCGATCAGCTGGTCGTCACGCAGGGCATCGACGACCTGGCTGATCAGACGGGACTGCGGGTTGTCAGGGTGTACGTCGAGAAATCGGGCCACCCCTCGACCCTAACGCCCATCCCGGGTCGGGGATCAACCCCTCGCGGCAGCGGCTTTCAGGTCCTTGCGGAGTTCGGTGGGCAGCGCGAAGATCAACGACTCCTCGGCGCTCTTGTGTGCCAGGGCATCGGGGAAGCCACGCTCCTTGAGGAACTCGACGACACCCTCGACCAGCTTCTCGGGCACGCTGGCTCCGGAGGTTACCGAGACGCTGCGTACGCCGTCGAGCCAGGACTCGTCGATCTCACTGGCGTCGTCGACGCGGTAGGCGGCCTTGGCGCCGGCCTCGAGGGCGACCTCGACCAGGCGAACCGAGTTGGAGGAGTTGCCGGAGCCGACGACGATGACCAGGTCGCTGGACCCGCCGATCTCCTTGACGGCCTGCTGGCGGTTCTGGGTGGCGTAGCAGATGTCGTCGCTGGGCGGGTCGAGCAGCTCGGGGAACTTCGCCCGGAGCGCGGCGACCGTCTCCATGGTCTCGTCGACCGAGAGGGTGGTCTGGGAGAGCCAGACGACCTTGGAGGGGTCGGCGACCTCGAGGCCGGGTACGTCACCGGGACCCTCGACGAGCGTGGTCGCCTCCGGCGCCTCGCCCATGGTGCCCTCGACCTCCTCGTGACCGGCGTGGCCGATCAGCAGGATGCTGTAGCCCTCGCGCGCGAACCGCTTGGCCTCCAGGTGGACCTTGGTGACCAGCGGGCAGGTCGCGTCGATCGTCTTCAGCTCACGCACGGCGGCGTCGGCGTGGACCGCCGGGGAGACACCGTGGGCGGAGAAGACGACGGTCGCACCCGAGGGCACCTCGTCGAGCTCGTTGACGAAGATCGCGCCGCGGTTGCGCAGATCGTCGACGACGTGCTTGTTGTGCACGATCTCCTTGCGCACGTAGACGGGCGCGCCATAGAGGTCCAACGCCTCCTCGACGGTGATCACGGCCCGGTCCACCCCGGCGCAATAGCCGCGCGGCTCCGCGAGGAGGACAGCCTTCTCGTCGTCGGAGATCAGGCGTGGGGTGCCGAGGTCGATGCTCATGCTCCCAGTCTAGAGACCGTGGCGTGACGATCCGATTTGGCTGGGTCTCGACCCGCAGTCGCAGGTTCGCAAGCTCACCCGCGCGCTCGCTCGACCTCCCTTCGACAAGCTCAGGACATCGCCTCGCGTTTCCCGACGCAAGCGCCGGCAAGGCTCGGATGTCGGTGGCCCGCTCTAGGGTTGGCGGCATGGCGTTGGACACCTCCCCCGAGTCGCCCGCTCCGGTGCGGCAGATCGCGAACGCGATCGGCGGCTGGATCGACAAGCTCGGCGCGGTCTGGGTGGAGGGGCAGGTGGCCCAGATGAGCCGGCGGCCGGGGATGCAGACCGTCTTCCTGACCCTGCGTGACTCGGTGGCCGACATCTCCGTGCCGGTGACGTGCACGCGGTTCCTGCTCGACAGCCTGAATCCGCCGCTGGTCGAGGGCGCCTCGGTGATCATCCACGCGAAGCCGTCCTACTACGCCAACCGCGGCACCTTGTCGCTGCAGGCCCGCGACATCCGTCCGGTCGGGCTCGGTGAGCTGCTCGCCCGGCTCGAGCAGCGCCGGCAGCTGCTGGCCGCCGAGGGGCTCTTCGCTGCCGAGCTGAAGCGCCCGCTCCCCTTCCTGCCGACCAAGGTCGGGCTGCTCACCGCCGCGAACTCCGCAGCCGAGCGGGACGTGCTCGAGAACGCGAAGCGGCGGTGGCCGCAGGTGCGGTTCGAGGTGGCGTACGCCGCGATGCAGGGCGCGCGCAGCGCTGCCGACGTCGTCGAGAAGCTGCAGCGGCTCGACCGCGACCCCGAGGTCGACGTGATCGTCATCGCCCGCGGCGGCGGCTCGGTCGAGGACCTGCTGCCGTTCTCCGACGAGCACCTGATCCGTGCGGTGCACGCCGCGCGCACCCCGGTCGTCTCCGCCATCGGCCACGAGCCCGACTCACCGCTGCTGGACCTGGCCGCCGACGTACGCGCCTCGACGCCGACCGACGCCGCCAAGCTCGTCGTACCCGACGTGGTCGAGGAGCAGCGGATCGTCGCGACCGGACGCGACCGGCTCCGCGGCGGGATCGCCGCGCTGATCCACCGCGAGCAGACGCTCCTGGACGCGTTGCGCTCGCGGCCGGTGCTGGCCGACCCGCGCTCCCTGATCGACGCCCGCCGCGACGAGGTCACCTCGCTGCGCGACCGTGCCCGCCGCACCGTCGGGCACGCCATCGACCGGGCCGCCGACGACATCGGCCACCATCGCGCCCGCGCTCGCGCGCTCTCACCCCTCGAGACGCTGAGACGGGGGTACGCCGTCGCCCAGGATGCCGACGGACACGTACTCACCAGCGTCGCCGACGCCGCCGAGGGCGAGGCGGTCAGCATCCGCCTCGCCGACGGCCGCCTGACAACGACCATCACCTCGATCGAGAAAGACCCAGCCGATGACTGACGCCGACGACAAGAACCTGTCCTACGAGCAGGCCCGCGAGGAGCTGGTCGAGGTCGTCCGCAAGCTCGAGGCCGGCGGCATCACCCTCGAGGAGTCCCTGGCCCTGTGGGAGCGTGGCGAGAAGCTGGCCACCCTGTGCCAGGAGTGGCTCGACGGCGCCCGGAAGAAGATCGACGCCGCGATCGCCGACGACTGATCGCCGAGACGTCACCCAGGTCGCCCGAGCCGTCGCCCCCGTCGGCCGAGGCGTCACTCCCGCTGGCCGAGGCGTCACTCCCGCTGGGCGAGGCGTCACTCCCGCTGGCCGAGACGTCACGGCGATGCCATCTCGGCCAACGCAGGCGACCCTTCGGCCGACGTAGGCGACCCTTCGGCCGACGCAGGCGACGCCTCGACCGACGTACGTGACCTCTCGCCCGACGCAGGCGACCTCTCGCCCGACGCAGGCGACCTCTCGACCGACGCAGGCGACCTCTCGCCCGACGCAGGCGACCTCTCGCCCGACGCAGGCGACCTCTCGACCGACGCAGGCGACCTCTCGACCGACGCAGGCGACCTCTCGACCGACGCAGGCGACCTCTCGACCGACGCAGGCGACCTCTCGACCGACGTACGTGACCTCTCGCCCGACGCAGGCGACCTCTCGACCGACGTACGTGACCTCTCGCCCGACGCAGGCGACGCCTCGACCGACGTACGTGACCTCTCGGCCGACGCGGGTGACGCCTCGCTACTTCTTCAGGGGCTCGGTGGTGACCAGGGCGAGGTAGTCGCGTACGTCGCCGTCCTTGGGGCCCCAGAGCATCAAGGTCTGGCCGTCGACCTCGGCGGAGTAGCCGGTGTCGCCGCCGGAGTCGGACCATTCGGTCCAGGTGTCGGCGACGTCGGTGTCGATGCTGACCTCGTCGCCCTCCTTGGCCTGGGTGTCGACGTTCTTCTGAGCCAGCACCTGCGCCGAGCGGGAGGAGAGCTCCAGGCCGACGTAGGAGGTCTCGCCCTTGACGAACGACATGGTCCACGACGGCTCCTCGCCGCCCTGGTAGGACGGGTCGGTGTTGGCGTACCAGCCTGAGGGCAGCTCGCGCGGGTAGACGACGTCGAGGTCGGCGACCTGGGCGCTGCGTACGGCCTCGGCCCAGTCGGCCTTGTAGGTCTCGTTGGCTCCGCTGACCTCGCGCTCGAGGTTGCCGCGCCACTGCACGATCAGCACGATCGGGACGACGAGGACGAGCAAGAAGATCATCGACCCGATCAGGGCACCGAACGTGCGTGGGTAGCTGCGCGCCGGGGTCTCCGGCTGCTCGCCCGCCGGCTGATTCGACGGCTGGGCGGGCTGCTGCTGATCGGTGTCGCTCACGCCCTCCATGGTCCCACTTGGTCGATGTTCCCTCGAATCGTGGTCCCGACGAGCTCGGCCACCGAGTCGAATCGTTCCGCAGGTGAGGACAGTTCGCGCGTGATTTCGCCGCAGATGCGATACTCCTCCCGTGACCACCTACCGTATCGCCGAAGCCGCCGGCCTCCTCGGCGTCAGCGACGACACCGTGCGCCGCTGGATAGACGCGGGACGGATCGAGGCGAGCACGGAGAACGGCCGGGCGGTCATCGACGGCATCGTTCTGGCCGGGCTGGCCTCGGAGCTGGCCGATGCCCCCGACCCGGACCGGGCGAAGGCGGTCAGCGCCCGCAACCGGATGCTCGGGATCGTCACCAAGACCACCCTGGACACCGTGATGGCCCAGGTGGAGATGGTCTGCGGGCCCTACCGGATCGTCTCCCTGATGAGCGCCGAGGCCGCCATCGAGCTGGGCCTCGAGCCCGGCGTCAGCGCGGTCGCGTCCATCAAGTCAACCAACGTCGTCGTGGAGCGCCCATGATCAAGGACCCTGGAATCGGTGCCACCGTCGCGGTGGCGGCCGTCCTCGCGCTCGCCGGCTGCGCGAGCTCGAGCGAGGGGTCGGAGGACCGGGAGCTGACCGTCTTCGCGGCGGCCTCGCTGACCGACACGTTCACCGAGCTGGCCGAGCAGTTCGAGAAGGACCACCCCGGCGTGAAGGTGACCACCAGCTTCGGCGGCTCCTCCGACCTGGTGGCCCAGATCGAGGACGGCGCCCCGGCGGACGTCTTCGCCTCGGCCGACACCAAGAACATGGACAAGCTCGGCGACCTGGCCGCCGACCCGCAGGACTTCGCCGCCAACACGCTGGAGATCGCCACGCCACCGGGCAACCCGGCCGAGATCACCGGCTTCCAGGATCTCGCCGAGGCCGGAACCAAGGTCGTCGTCTGCGCGGCCGAGGTCCCCTGCGGCAACGCGACCGCTCAGATGGAGGAGGAGACCGGCGTC
Source organism: Nocardioides sp. NPDC058538 (assembly GCF_042719275.1). Lineage (NCBI taxonomy): Bacteria > Bacillati > Actinomycetota > Actinomycetes > Propionibacteriales > Nocardioidaceae > Nocardioides > Nocardioides sp. NPDC058538. The sequence goes on from NZ_JBHXNY010000006.1 coordinate 87,553, forward strand.
GACATCGAGCCGGTCAGCGAGGAGCAGTCGGTCAGCGACGTACTCGCCAAGGTCACCTCCGGTGACGCCGATGCCGGGGTCGTGTACGTCACCGACGTGACCGCCGCCGGCGACACTGTGGCGGGCGTCGAGTTCGACGAGGCCGACCAGGTCGTGAACACCTACCCGATCAGCACCATCGACGGCTCCGACGACGCCGACCTCGCGCAGGAGTTCGTCGATCTGGTGCTGAGCGAGACCGGGCAGAAGGTACTGACCGATGCCGGCTTCAGCCAGCCCTGATCTTCTCGGGGCCGCCAGGCGGACGGACCGGCAGAGGGGGGTCGGTCCGTCCGTCGGTATGCCACGCTGGCTGTGGTTCCCGGCGGCCCTCGCGGCGGCGTTCATCATCCTTCCGCTCGCCGCGATCATCCTCCGCGTCGACCTGGCGAGCTTCCCGGCGCTGATCACCTCGCCATCCGCGCTGGAGGCGCTCTGGCTCAGCCTGCGCACCTCGGTGGCGAGCACCGCGCTGTGCATCCTCCTCGGCGTACCTCTCTCCACCGTCCTCGCCCGCACCAGCTTCCGGGGCCAGGGGCTGCTGCGCTCGCTGGTGCTCCTTCCGCTCGTGCTGCCCCCGGTCGTCAGCGGGCTGGCGCTGCTCTACACCTTCGGCCGCCGCGGGCTGCTGGGACAGTCGCTGGACCTGATCGGCATCCAGATCCCGTTCACCACCCTCGCCGTGGTGATGGCGCAGACGTTCGTCGCGCTGCCGTTCCTGGTGATCAGCCTCGAAGGCGCGCTGCGCACCAGCGGCACCCGCTACGAGGCGGTCGCGGCCACCCTCGGCGCCCGCCCGACCACCGTCTTCCGGCGCGTCACACTCCCCCTGGTCGGCCCCGGCCTGCTCTCCGGGTCGGTCCTGGCCTTCGCCCGCTGCCTGGGCGAGTTCGGCGCCACCATCACCTTCGCCGGCAACCTCCCCGGGGTCACCAGCACGATGCCGCTGCAGGTCTACCTGCTCCGCGTCGACGACCCGGACGCGGCGGTCGCGCTCTCGCTGGTGCTGGTCGTCGTCGCGGTCGCCGTGATCGGCTTCGCCCGCCATGGGAGAGCCCTATGAGCAAACTTCATCTGCGTGCGGTGATCCCTCAGCGCGGCATCGACGTCACCCTCGACGTGGCCGCCGGCGAGACGGTCGCGCTCACCGGTCCCAACGGCGCCGGCAAGTCGAGCATCCTCGGCGTGATCGCCGGGCTCCTGCGTCCCGACGAAGGAGAGGTACGCCTCGGTGACCGCATCCTCGACCGCACTCCCCCGCACGCCCGCGGGATCGCGCTCCTCGCGCAGGACCCGCTGCTCTTCCCGCACCTGTCGGTGCTGGCCAACGTCGCCTTCGCGCCCCGGGCCCGTGGCGTACACCGCCGCCAGGCCAACGAGCTCGCCGCCCGCCACCTCACCGAGGTCGGCGCCGAGATGCTCGCCGGGCGCAGACCCACGCAGATCTCCGGCGGTCAGGCCCAGCGCGTGGCGGTGGCCAGGGCCCTCGCGGCCGACCCCGAGCTGCTCCTGCTCGACGAGCCGATGGCCTCGCTCGACGTCGACGTACGTCCCGCGCTGCGGCAGACGCTGCGTACCGCCCTCGAGGACAGGACCGCGATCATCGTCACCCACGACGCTGCTGACGCCCGCGCGCTCGCCGACCGGGTGGTGGTGATCGAGCACGGTCACATCGTCGAGGACGGCCCGACCGAACAGGTTCTGAACGACCCGCAGTCGGGCTTCGCTGTGAGGCTTGTCTCTGGATCGATCAAGTGACACCGGGGCCGCTCCACCGCGCCCGGCGGATAGATTGACCCCTATGAACGACACCCAGCCGCTCGGCGTCGCCCCCACCGCTCCTGACCGCAACCTGGCTCTGGAGCTCGTGCGCGTGACGGAGGCCGCGGCGATGGCCGCCGGCCGCTGGGTGGGTCGCGGCGACAAGAACGGCGCCGACGGCGTCGCGGTCAACGCGATGCGCACGATGATCTCCACCGTCGCCATGAACGGCACCGTCGTGATCGGTGAGGGCGAGAAGGACAACGCCCCGATGCTCTACAACGGCGAGGACGTCGGCGACGGTACCGGCCCCGACTGCGACGTCGCGGTCGACCCGATCGACGGCACCACCCTGTGCGCGAAGGGCATGAGCAACGCGGTCGCGGTGATGGCGGTCGCTCCGCGCGGCAGCATGTACGACCCCAGCGCCGTCTTCTACATGGAGAAGCTGGTCACCGGCCCCGAGGCCGCCGACGTCGTCGACATCCGCCTGCCCGTCGCCGAGAACATCGCCGCGGTGGCCAAGGCGAAGGACACCAAGGCCTCCGACATCACCGTGATCGTGCTCGACCGGGCGCGCCACGACAAGCTGGTCGAGGAGATCCGCGAGACCGGTGCCCGGATCAAGTTCATCGTCGACGGCGACGTCGCCGGCGCGATCTCGGCCGCCCGCGCCGGCTCCGGCGCCGACCTGCTGATGGGCATCGGCGGCACTCCCGAGGGCATCGTCGCCGCGTGCGCGATGAAGGCGCTCGGCGGCACCATCCAGGGGCGGTTGTGGCCCAAGGACGACGAGGAGCGCCAGCGCGCCCTCGACGCCGGCCACAACCTCGACCCCGACTTCGTACTCCACACCGACGACCTGGTCACCGGCGACGACTGCTTCTTCGTCGCCACCGGCATCACCGACGGCGACCTGATGCGGGGCGTGCAGTACCTCCCCCACGGCGCCATCGTCACCGACTCCCTGGTGATGCGCAGCCGCTCGGGCACGATCCGCAAGGTCACCTCGGAGCACCAGCTCGCCAAGCTCCAGGCGTACAGCGCGATCGACTTCTGATCCTCGCCGGCGCTTGCGCCGGACCACATGCGCGGCAAGGACCTCCTGGTCCTTGCCGCGCTTCTCGTTGTCCTTCTCGTCGCCGAAGAGACCATCCGTGGTGCCAGTTTGTTGCTATCTTGTGGTTCGACACGAGCATCAATGAGCGTCTCAGGTGTATGTCACTCGGGGAGGCATCAACGTGACGGACCCATTCTTCGCCGCGCTGCGCGAGCGTCGCCCAGACGTCGACATCGTCATCCTGCCTCCGGCAGATCCTCCCGAGCCGCTCCCCGAGGCGACGGCTGCTGACCTGAGCCGGTCGGCGCAGGTGGTCGATGCGACCCTCGCGGCCATCGCCGCACGAGTGCCGGAGCCGTCCTCGGACGGGCCGAGGTGGGAGGCGTACAACAGCGAGAACGTACGCCGCTGGGCCCAGCTCGAGGCTCGAGCAGCCGACGGCGACGCGATCCTGGTCGGCCTCGATCAGGCGTTCCGAGACGCGAAGTGGCACTCGACGGTCGCGGTGAAGGCGTTCCATCGATGGACCGCTTCGCGAGCGGATGTCCAGATCGTCGGCACCTGGTCGGAGCGCCATCACGGACTCGTGGTGACCGTGACCGGCCGGATCCTCCGGCCCCCTGCGAACGTGCGGGAGGCGCTGGTATGACGCTGCACGTCGAACCGGCGAAGGTCCAGTCCACTGCTGCCGCGTGGGATATGGAGAATCTCCATCTCACCGCTGCGGCGAAGCAGATCCACGGTGTCGGCGCAGCTGGTTTCACGCCCACCGTGGCGAGTCTGGTCGGGCAGTTCATCGAGGCGTGGCAGGCGATCGCGACGAGGTCCGCCCGCTCCGCAGAGTCCCAGGCCGACGGGCTGAGGAGCACCGCGATCGGCATCCTCGAGACCGACGCGAAGACCGACATCAACGCATCCTTGGTGCTGAGCAGCATCAGGGAGATCCGGTGACCGTCACCGTCTCCCTGCCCCCGAGGCCGAGCCAGACGCCCGAGTTCACCGCGGACGGTCAGAAGGTGCAGGAGATGGGATCCACCGTGCGTACCTCGTCGTCGATCTTCGACGACCACGGCTCGTTCGTCGGCGGAAAGGCCAAGGACTCCGGCCTTCTCGACGGCCAGGCGGCCGCCGCGTACGCGCAGGCGCTCAGCCCCATCGGCACGCACGCCGACGCCTGCTCGCTGGCGCTGCGCGCCGCGGCCAACGCCGTCCTCGGCCATGGCGACGACCTGGTCGACCTCGAGCGACGTCATCAGGATCTCAAGGGCGAGCGCGAGCGCCTGGCCCGCCAGGTCGACGAGCTCACCGCTCGAGCGAACCCGCTGCCCACCGACGAGGCCGAGCTGCGGATCCTCAAGTCGGACTGCGACCGCTGCACCGACCAGGTCGAGACGTATGAGTCCGATCTGGTGAGGTGGACCGAGGATCTCGAGGCCAGCGAGGAGAAGGTCGCGGCCGCGCTCCGCGGTGCGATGACCGAGCGGCAGGTCGACCAGAAGTACGCGGGAGTCACCGATCCTGCTGACACCGCCAGGGACTCGATGCCGTCGAGCAAGGACCCCCAGGCGGTCAACGCCTGGTGGGACGGCCTCACCGACGAGCAACGAGCGGGCATGACCGCCGCGTACCCCGAGATCGTGGGGAACACCGACGGCATCCCCGCGGCCGACCGCAGTGACGCGAACACGATCTCGCTCGACCGTGACCTTGCCGAGCTCGGCGCCATCCCCGAGGACCAGCGCACCGAGGACGAGCAGACCCGCTACGACAACGCGAAGGCCGCAGATGTCGCGCGCGACAAGATCGAGAGGTCCAAGGACCCGATGACGAATGAGTACTACGACGCCCAGGTCTACATCTATGACCCGATGGCGTTCGGCGGCGACGGGCGTGTCGCGATGGCGGTCGGCGACCTCGACACGGCGAGCAACGTATCGGTCAGTGTGCCGGGCTTGACCACCGACATGGAGTCGTCCCAGTCGAACGCCGAGGATGTGATCAACCTCCATCAGGCGGCTTCGTTCGAAGGTGGCACCAGCACAGCCACCATGTTCTGGATCGGCTATGACGCGCCCAGCGGAGCCGACTCGGCCGGTGTGGCGACCGAGGGCATGGCCAAGGCCGGCGGCGAGCGGCTCGCCGACACCCTCGACGGCCTCAATGCCATGCGGTCCGACGACTTCCACCTCACCGCCATCGGCCACAGCTATGGGTCCACCACCGTTGCCCACGCCATGACCGACCACCACCCCGATGCCGACGACGTCGTCCTGCTGGGCAGCCCTGGTGCCGGCGACGCCGGCTCGGCCGACGAGCTCGGCGTCGGCTCGGACCACGTCTTCGTCGGCACGAACAGCGAAGACCTCGTCGGCAGGCTGGGCCAGACGGGATGGGTCAGTCCCTCAGCAGTCGGCGCCGGCGTACTCACCGGGCCCATCGGCGGAGTCATCGCTCAGATGGCCGATGCCGGTCTCGGAGACAACCCGGCCGAGGACGACTTCGGTGCCGTACGCTTCCAAGCCGAGAGCACCAGCAGAGGGTCGGTCCCCAACATCGACGACCACGTCAAGTACTACGACCACGACACGGAGTCCCTCGCCAACATGGCTCACATCGTCAACGGGCAGTACGACCAGGTCAGCCGCGCCGATCAGGTCTACGACCCCTGGTACCGCGACCCCGTCGATCCCGAGAGCGGCCGCACCCCGACCACCCCGGACACGGACGGCCGATGAGGGCCCGAGCCCTGGCCGCCATGATGGCGACACTGACGATCCTGTTTGCCGGGGGATGTGGTGGAGTGAGCGACAAGACCTACGCCGAGCTCGAACAACAGCGAGACGAAGTACTCACGTGGGCACGCGAGCTGTCGGCCGCTGCTTCAACGACACTTGCCACATCCCCCAAAGACGCGACGGAGGCGTACGACGGCGTTGATCAGAAGGGGTTCTCGGACAAGTACAAGTCGTACAAGTACGACGTCCAGGCCGACTTCGTCACGGAGCAACAGGACCCGCTCAACGCGCTGCGCGACGAGCTCGAGGAGTTCAGCCCGACGTTCAGTGGGAACTCGCTGCGGCTTTCGCACGGTGACCTGACCGCCCACTTCCAGACCTACCCGAATGCCCCCGGGGCGGTCGGCCTCGTCGTTCAGGGGCCACCGCTCGAGATCGATCAGGAAGACATGAGCGACTGGGACGGCTTCGTCGTCGGCGAACCGGTCGACCTGCAATGACGACCCGGTAAAGTCTGTGTATGACCACCGCCGCCGAGCCGACCGAGTCCACCGCTTTCCTCCCCGGAAGGGTCGAGCTGGCGTACGACACGTTCGGCAGTCCCAGCGCTGATCCGCTGCTGCTGATCATGGGTCTCGGCGGCCCGATGACCTGGTGGAACACTCAGCTGTGCGAGCAGCTGGCCCAGGCCGGGTTCTACGTGGTTCGCTACGACAACCGCGACATCGGCCACTCCTCGCCGCACCCCTCCGACGAGCGGATCACGCTCGCGAGGCTGGCCCGGGCGTTCGCGGGGCTGCCGACCCAGTCGCCGTACGCGATGGACGATCTCGCGGACGACGCCGCCGCGCTGCTGACCCATCTCGGCATCGACTCCGCGCACGTGTGGGGCGTGTCGATGGGCGGGATGATCGCCCAGACCCTCGCCATCCGCCACCCCGACCGAGTGCGCTCGGTCTGCTCGACGATGTCCACCACCGGCCGTCGCGGGGTCGGCTTCCAGCACCCGACCCTGCTGCCCGCGCTGGTCATCAAGAGGCCCGGCCTGGAGGGCTACATCGAGCGCCAGATCAAGGGCGGCCTCCAGATCGGCTCCCCCGGCTTCCCCGAGCCCGAGGACGAGGTACGCCGGCGGGCGATCGACACCTGGAACCGCGGCGTCAGCGGGCCCGCCGTCGCGCGGCAGATGCTCGCCGTGCTCACCCAGCCCGACCGCACCGAGGAGCTCCGGCGCATCAAGGTCCCGTTCAGCGTGATCCACGGCCTGACCGACAAGATGGTCCATGTCTCCGGCGGCCGGGCGACCGCCGCGGCCGTTCCCGGCTCGGAGATCACCCTGTTCAAAGGCATGGGCCACGACCTGCCCCGAGCGCTGTGGCCGGCCTTCATCAAGGTCGTACGCCGCACCGCTGACCGAGCCGCCGACCAAACCGTCTCCGCGTAGCGGATGCGCACCACGGTCCCCGAGGGCGAGTCGGGCTCGATGCTCGCGAGGGCGCTCTCGGACCTCACCGAGCCCATCGAGGACGAGGCGGTGACCGCGAAGCTCCTCGACGCCGCCGCGGAGCAGTTCCGCCAGATCGGGATCAGGCGCACCACCATGGAGGAGGTCGCGAACCGCGCCGGGGTCGCCCGGATCACGGTCTACCGGCGCTTCGCCAACAAGGACGCCCTGGTCGAGCAGGTCGTACGCCGCGAGTTCCGGCGCTACTTCGACCAGTTCGTGCTCGACATCGCCGATGCGGCCGACGCGGCCGAGCGCGTGGAGATCGGCTTCGCCAGCGCGATGCGGGCGATCCGCGGAAACCCGCTCATCGGGGGCCTGCTCACCGTCGAGACGGACTCGCTGGTGCACTCCATCGTCGGCGACGGCGGCCGCACCGTGGCCACGATCGCGCGCTTCGTGGCAGGCCAGCTACGTCGCGAGCAGCGGGCCGGGAACGTACCTGCCGAGATCGATGTCGACCTCGTCGCCGAGCTGATGGTCCGCACCTCGACCTCGTTCCTGGTCACCCCGAGCGAGGTCGTCGACATCGACGACGAGACGCAGCTGCGCGCGCTCGCCCGGCTGTTCCTGGTGCCGCTGATCGACCCCGGCAGCCGCCCGAAATAACCTTCGTCCGGGCCCCGGAGATACCGTGAGACCATGCACGACCACGGCTCCCTGCCCCCGCTCGGTTGGTCCGAGTTCTTCACCACCTGGAGTCTCCAGCCCGGCTGGCTGCTCGCCGTGGTCATCCTCGCCGCGGGCTATCTCACGCTCCGCAACGCCGCCGGCCCTGCCTCGACGGTCAAGGGCTGGCGGGTGGCGTCGTTCCTGACCGGGCTCGGCCTGATGTACGTCGTGGTCGCCTCGGCCATCAACGGCTACGCGATGGCGCTGGCCTGGATGCACATGGTGCTCCACCTGACGCTGATCATGGTCGTGCCCACGCTCCTGGTGCTCGGCCACCCGCTCACCGTCATCGCCGAGACCGGCCCACGGGCCGAGCGGGCGATGCGCTCGCTTCCGGTCACCATCTTGGTCCACCCGATCACCGGCACCGTGCTCTACTCGGTGGTCATCATCGGCACCCACCTGTCCGGATTCATGGATTCGATGGCGCAGAGCACGTCGCTGATGGTCGGCGAGCAGGTGCTCTACGTCGTCGCCGGCTTCCTCTTCCTCACCGGCACGATCGGCGAGGAGAAGGTGCGTTCCGACCTGCCCTACCTGGGCCGGATCTCGCTCCTCGTGGTCGGCATGGTGCCCGACACGATCGTCGGGATCGTGATGCTGCAGACCGAGCGCAACCTCTACCCGGTCTACTCCGCGGCCCGACCCGAGTGGGCGCTCGACGCGGTGCGCGACATCCAGACCGCCGGTGGCCTGATGTGGGCCGCAGGTGACGCCGGGATGATGTTCCTCGCCATCGGCCTGGTCATCGCCGTCGTCTCCTCACCCCAGCGCCGGGCCAAGATGACCGGCCGCTTCCTCGATGGCGTACGCAGCAGCCGGCTCGCCGAGGAGAGCGCCCGGGGCTCTGCCATTGATGGAGCGGAGGGCCCCGCCGAGCCGGGATCCGTGGATCCCGACAGCGACGAGGCCCTCGATGCCTACAACGCGATGCTGGCTCGGATGAACCAGCAGCACTGAGTGCGTCGGTCGGCGGTCAGTTGACGCGCAGGCCCGACTCGGTGTCGAAGACGTGGACGTCCTCGGGGTCGGTGGTGACGTAGATCGTGTCGCCCTTGCTGACGTGGTCCTTGGACGAGACCCGGACGATCAGGGTCGAGGGGACACCCTCGACGTCGCTGGTGCCGTAGACGTAGGAGTCGGAGCCGAGCTCCTCGACGACGGTCACCTGGACCGGCAGTCCGCCCTGGCCCTCGCCGATGACCCGGAAGCTCTCCGGGCGCACGCCGACGGTGATCTGCGTGGGCATGTCGGTGGTGCCGACCGGAACGACGTACTCCCCGATCTTGGCGCCGCCGCCATCGGCGGCGGTGGCCTTGATGAGGTTCATCTGCGGCGAGCCGATGAAGCCGGCGACGAAGAGGTTGACCGGCTTGCGGTAGAGGTTGAGCGGGGTGTCGACCTGCTGCAGCTCACCGTTGTTCATCACCGCGACGCGGTCGCCCATCGTCATCGCCTCGACCTGGTCGTGGGTGACGTAGACGGTGGTGATGCCGAGGTCGGCCTGGAGCTTGGCGATGTCGGTGCGGGTCTGCACGCGCATCTTGGCGTCGAGGTTGGACAGCGGCTCGTCCATGCAGAAGACCTGCGGCTGGCGGACGATCGCGCGGCCCATGGCGACGCGCTGGCGCTGACCGCCGGAGAGCGCCTTCGGCTTGCGGTCGAGGTAGTCGGTCAGGCCCAGGGTCTTGGCGGCGTCGGCGACGAGCTTGTCACGCTCGGCCTTCGGGACCTTGGCCATCTTCAGCGAGAACGCCATGTTCTCGGCGACGCTCATGTGCGGGTAGAGCGCGTAGTTCTGGAAGACCATCGCGATGTCGCGGTCCTTGGGTGCCACGTTGGTGACCTCGCGGTCGCCGATCTTGATGGCGCCCGAGTTGACCTCCTCCAGCCCGGCGAGCATGCGCAGGGTGGTGGTCTTACCGCATCCGGACGGGCCGACGAGCACCATGAACTCGCCGTCCTTGATCTCGAGGTCGATGCCCTTGACCGCGGGCTCGTTGGCGCCGGCGTACCAACGCTGCGCCTTCTCAAAACTGACTGTTGCCATGATTCCGTTGTCTCCTTCACCGGCAGGTACGTGCCGGACGATCCGTTGTGAAGTGACCGGGGCCACATCGGCCCCGGCTGGGACACCATAGCCGATCGATCCCGAACGCGCAGCAGGTGTAACCCTGCGAGCAGCACGGGAAACCACCCGGAAACAGTTCGTTCATAGCCTCACCGTTGACCGATCTCGAGGCTGTGTGCCGCCTCCGGATCCCACCCCCAGCGCACGTGGTAGGAGTCAGCAATGTCAGCAAGCGACCCGTCAGGAGCGCACGCACGAGGCGTCGACGAGCATCTGGAGTCAGCGGCGTACCTGCAGAGGCGCCAGCTGAGATCGGGCAGCGCCGGGTGGCTGCTCCTGGCCGGCCTCGGGGTCGGCTACGTGATATCCGGTGACTACTCCGGATGGAACTTCGGCCTGGAGCAGGGCGGCTTCGGCGGCCTGGCGATCGCGTCCGTCGTGATCGCGGGCATGTACCTGGCACTGGTGCTCGGCATGGCCGAGCTGTCCTCGGCGCTCCCGGCCGCGGGCGGCGGCTATACCTTCGCCCGCCGTGCGCTGGGCGCATGGGGCGGTTTCGCCACCGGGACGGCGATCCTCATCGAGTACTCGATCGCGCCTGCTGCCATCGCGACCTTCATCGGCGCCTACGTCGAGTCCCTGGGCCTGTTCGGCATCACCAACGGTTGGTGGATCTACCTCGCGGCGTACGCGCTGTTCATCGGGATCCACCTGGCAGGGGTTGGTGAGGCGCTGAAGGTGATGTTCGTGATCACCGCCGTCGCACTCATCGGCCTGGTGGTGTTCGCGGGCGCTGCGGTCGCCCACTTCGACCTGGCCAACCTGACCGACATCGCGCCGACCGACGCCGTCGGTGCCTCAGCGTTCCTGCCCCACGGATACCTCGGCATCTGGGCGGCCATCCCGTTCGCGATCTGGTTCTTCCTCGCGGTCGAGGGCGTGCCGCTGGCAGCCGAGGAGACCGCGAACCCGGAGCGCAACGTGCCGCGGGGCATCATCGCGGCGATCGGGGTGCTGCTCGTGACCTGCGTGGTGGTGCTGGTGCTGACGACCGGTGCCGGTGGCGCCGAGCAGATGTCGGACTCCGGCAACCCGCTGGTCGAGGCGCTCGGGGACGGTTTCTCGGCCAAGCTCGTCAACTACATCGGCCTGGCGGGCCTGATCGCGAGCTTCTTCTCGATCATCTACGCGTACTCGCGCCAGCTGTTCGCGCTGTCTCGGGCCGGTTACCTGCCCACCGTCCTCTCGGTGACCAACTCCCGCAAGGCACCGACGCTGGCGCTCGTCATCCCCGGCATCATCGGGTTCGTTCTGTCGCTGACAGGACAAGGAGCCCTGTTGCTCAACATGGCCGTCTTCGGAGCCGCGCTGAGCTACGTTCTGATGATGGTCAGCCACATCGTCCTTCGGGTGCGCGAACCGAACATGCCGCGGCCGTACCGCACTCCTGGCGGCGCGGTCACCACCGGCTTCGCGCTGGTCATCGCCGTGATGGCCGTGATCGCCACGTTCCTGGTGGACCCTGTCGCCGCGGGTTGGTGCCTGGTCGTGTTCGCTGGGTTCATGCTCTACTTCGCCGTCTACAGCCGGCACCGCCTGGTGGCGAACTCACCCGACGAGGAGTTCGCGGTGCTCGCCCAGGCCGAGAGCGACCTGAAGTGATCTACCGGCAGCAGGTCTCAGGCGTGACCTACGCCTTCGACGGGCTCGTCGAGGTGATGGCCAAGGCGACACCGCTTCGTTCGGGTGACCAGCTGGCCGGCTGTGCCGCCGAGAGCGACGGCGAACGTGCGGCCGCCAGCTGGGTGCTCGCAGATCTGCCGCTGGAGATCTTCCTCGACGAGGAGATCGTCCCGTACGACACCGATGAGGTCACGCGGTTGATCATCGACGGGCACGACCGCGGCGCGTTCACGCCGATCTCCCATCTGACGGTCGGCGGGCTGCGGGACTGGCTGATGGAGATGGCCGCGCACGATCACGGTGCCGAGCACCTGGCCGCGGTCGCACCGGGACTGACTCCGGAGATGGTGGCGGCGGTCAGCAAGATCATGCGCAACCAGGATCTGATCGCCGTCTCCGCCGCCGTGCAGGTGACGTCGGCGTTCCGGACCACCATCGGCGGCCACGGAACTCTGGCCACGCGGCTGCAGCCCAACCATCCCACCGACGACCCTCGCGGCATCGCCGCGGCTGTGCTCGACGGGCTGCTGCTCGGGTGCGGAGACGCGGTGATCGGGATCAACCCGGCCACCGACTCACCACAGGCCACGGCCGACCTGCTCCACCTGCTCGACTCGATCCGTACGCGCTACGACATCCCGGCCCAGTCCTGCGTGCTGTCGCACATCACCACCACGCTCGGGCTGGTGGAGGCGGGAGCTCCGGTGGATCTGGTGTTCCAGTCCATCGCCGGCACCGAATCAGCCAATGCCGCGTTCGGGGTGAACCTGCAACTGTTGCGCGAGGGCAACGAAGCGGTACGCAGCCTCGACCGCGGCACCGTCGGCGACAACGTCATGTACCTGGAGACCGGGCAGGGCTCCGCGCTGAGCTCGGGCGCGCACCTGGGTGTCGGCGGGGCGCCGGTGGACCAGCAGACCCTGGAGACCCGCGCCTACGCCGTGGCCCGCGATCTGCGGCCGCTGCTGATCAACACCGTCGTCGGGTTCATCGGCCCGGAATACCTCTACGACGGCAAGCAGATCATCCGGGCCGGCCTGGAGGATCACTTCTGCGGCAAGCTGCTCGGTCTGCCGATGGGCGTGGACGTCTGCTACACCAACCACGCCGAGGCCGACCAGAACGACATGGACAGCCTGCTGACGCTGTTGGCCGCGGCGCGGGTGCCGTTCGTCATCGCCGTTCCCGGAGCCGACGACGTGATGCTCGGCTACCAGAGCCTGTCGTTCCACGACGTGCTGACCACTCGTCGCACGCTCGGTCTCCGACCGGCCCCCGAGTTCGATGCCTGGCTGCGCAGGGTGGGGATCGTCGACGACGCCGGCAGGCTCACCCCCTTCGACCTGGAGAGCTCGCCGCTGCGGTCGCTGGCTGTGACGCCATGACCTCGAACGACCCTGTCGTCCAGGGGTTCTGGGATGAGCTGCGCGGGACCACCCAGGCCAGGATCGGGCTGGGCCGGGCCGGCACCGCGCTGCCCACCGAGCGCGTGCTCGAGCTGGCAGGCGCACACGCCGCGGCGCGCGATGCGGTCCACATCCCGCTGGACGTCGAGCGCCTGGCCGCGCAGGTCCGCGAGATCGGGATCGGCGAGCCGGTGCTGGCCACCAGCCGCGCCACCTCGCGCGAGGAGTACCTGCGCCGGCCCGACCTCGGACGGCAACCGGCGCCCGACACCGATATCCCCGAGTCCGGCGCCGACATCGGCCTCGTCCTCGCCGACGGGCTCTCGCCGACCGCGCTCGACCGCCATGGAGCGGCCCTGCTCGCCGAGCTGGTGACCCGGCTGCGCGACCGGTACACGCTGGCGCCGCCCGTCATCGCGACGCAGGCGAGGGTGGGGCTGGGCGACCACCTCGGCGAGGCCGCCCGGGTCCGCACGTTGCTCGTGATCATCGGAGAACGGCCCGGTCTGAGCGTCTCCGACAGCCTGGGCATCTACCTCACCCACCTGCCCCGGCCCGGGCGCACGGACGCCGACCGCAACTGCATCTCCAACGTCCACCCACCCGACGGGCTAGGGTACGCCAGGGCCGCCCAGGTAGCCGCGCGCCTCGTCGACGGCGCCCTCGCGCTGGGACGCTCGGGGGTCGACCTGAAGGACACCTCCCGAACCGGAACGCTCGCACCACCGGCGTCAGATCGCACCTGAGGCTTCGACGTCACCCGACCCGTCCGGGTTGGGCCTATCGGGTCAGTGCCCGGCACACAGCCGGGGCACACCCGTCGTAGGCCTCGAGCCGGCGCATCAGGTCACGGGCGTACGGCTTCGCGTGGTCCTCCGCGAAGACGTTGCGGTCCTCCCACGGCCGGTCGTAGCGGTAGAGCTCGTAGGCGTGGTCGGTGCCCTTCCAGGACTTGTCCAGGTCGAACCTGACCAGCAGCCCTCGCGAGCCGCGCACCGCGATGTAGGACGGGATGATGTCGATGGTGCCGCCCGAGCCCTTGTCGAGATCGACCTCGCCGGGGTGCGACTTGGCGTAGGTGTGCTCGAAGAAGGCGTACCGCCCACCCGGCAGCCGCGGCCGACTCAGGGTCTCCGCGAACGAGCTGCCGGAGACGTGGGACGGGGTCGGGGCGCCGGCGATGTCGAGGAAGGTCGGCGCGAGGTCGATGTTGTTGACGAACTGGCTGCGCTTGCCGGGGACAACGTCCGGGCCGACGACGACCATCGGCACACGGGTGTCGGAGTCGTACGGAGCGCCCTTGCCGCCGTTGAGCTGGTGCTGGCCGAGGTGGAAGCCGTTGTCGGAGGTCAGCACGATGTAGGTGTCCTCGCCTGCGGCCTCGCGCACCTGGGTGATCATCCGGTCGATCGACTGCACCATCCGGGCGCGGTCGCGGTACTGGCTCAGCGCGGTCTGGTCGGTCAGCGAGACCTTGTTGGTGCGCCAGGCAGGGGCCTGTGAGGTACGCCCCCCGCGGCCGAGGTAGGTGGGCGCGTTGTCCCAGCGGTCGTCGCCGTAGCCGACCAGGTCCTTCAGCGTCAGGTCGGCGCACGCGACCCGGCCGCAGTTGCCGCCCGCGGGATCGCCTGCGGGCGCCTGGTCGGCGAAGGCGGGCGGGAACCAGGTGTCCAGGCCCGGGTAGTGGTGGCCGAGGCGCGAGTGCGGCCCGTAGGCGGCGATCTCGAGGAAGTAGGGCTCCTCGTCGTCGCGGTGCTCCTGGATGAAGGCGAGGGCGTAGTCGCGGGTGACGTTGGTGGCGTACCCGGCGTCCTTGACCGCCGGGCGGGCCGAGGTCGGCGGCCGCGGGTGGTTGCGCAGCTGTACCGCGCCCTTTCCGTCTAGGTAGGTGCTCTGGTAGCCCCAGCCGCCATAGGCGCCGCCGAGGAGCGCGTTCCAGGAGTCCCAGCCCGGCACCTTGGGCGGCGGGAGGCGCTTGCCGTCGGAGCCGATGGTGGCCTCGTAGGCGTTGATGTACTTCCCCACGAACCCGGTCGTGTAGCCGGCCTCCTGGAGCCCGATGCTGAACTGCTTCTCGACGTTGCCGTAGCGCTCGAACGCCGACCAGCCGCCGACCGGGTGCTCCGGGTCGTTCTGGGTGTTGGTGAGGACCTTGGTGTGGTGCGGGGTCTGCCCGGTCAGCAGCGCCGCGCGCGAGGGGCAGCAGAGCGAGTCGATGACGAAGGAGTTCTGGTACGTCGCACCCTCGGCCGCCATCCTGATCGCCTCCGGCATCGTGCGGAGCAGCTCCATGGAGAAGTCGTCCATCAGGATCAGGACCATGTTGGGGCGCTCGTCGGTCGTGGCGGCCAGCTCCGCCGCGTCCTCGACCGGCGCGGCCGACGGGTCGGCGGTGGCAGAGCCGGCGGCCACCGTCTTCGGGCCGAGGACCAGGAGTCCGGCGATCAGGGCCACGACGGCCAGGAGTGCGGCGCCCAGCAGTGCGCTCCACTTCGGCTTCATCCCGAGACTCCTTTGTTTAGTATTTAACTGCACTATATCTTGTTCAAGCGAGGTTAGTGCCTCATTTCCAGGCACGACGAAATGGGTCCGCGGAGCGGACCATCCCCGAGATGGTGTTGCTCAGTGCAGCTCGTGCGGCGGCGGCATCTTCAGCTGCCGCGAGCGCTTCGCTTCCTTCAGCGGCTTGCGGATGACGGTGACACCACCCATCAGCGCCAGGCCCTTCACCCGCAGCACCGGACCGCCGGTCGGCTCGATGCCGCGCGGACCGACGTAGCCGCCCATGATCCCGACCCCCTGCATCACGACCTGCACCTCGGGGCCGACGGTGATGTTGACCCCGCCCATGATCGCGTTGGCGTAGATCACGGTCTCCTGCGCGGAGAACTGCGCCTGACGCATGTCGAGCTCGGCGCCGCCCATCAGGGCGATCACGTTGCCGGTCGCCGGCACCGTCCAGACCCCGCGCCGGTCGACGCCGCTCATGATCGCGACATAGAGCTGGCTCTCGATCGGATTGGTGGCGAAGACCGCGGGGCTGCTCGCGGCGGCGGGCTTGGACACCGGTACGGGCGGCGCCGGGGTGCCCACGGCCGGCAGGTCGACGGTGATCGGGATCAGGTCGGCGTACGTCTTGGCCTTGAAGGTCGCCTCGAGGCGGTCGTCGAGCTCGTCGATCTCCAGGCGGCCCTCGCCCGCGGCCTCGCGCAGGATGTCGGCCACCTTGTGGCGGTCGGCATCGCTGATCCGGAGATTCGGATCAGGATTCTGGCCGCGAAATGGCTCGGGGGTCGTTCCCATGGGGCGAATGCTAGTGGGGGCTTCGGCCGAGCGCCTCGGCATACCTCAATTGATCCCTCACTCAAGGCCGAGATGCTGCTTCAGCGTGCGCTTCGGCCCGCGTGGACCCCGGCGCTTGACGGTCACGTCGCCCAGCACCGCGATGCCGCGCACCCGCACCACCGGCGAGTCCGCCGCGAGCACCTCGGGCACCTTCTCCGACGGCTCCTTGAAGTCGCCGAGGACGCCGTTGCCCTCCACGATCACGTGCACGTTCGGCGGGACGGTGACCTTCACGCTGCCCAGGACGGAGGTGGCGTTGATGACCACCTCACGCGCTGAGTAGTGCGCCTCACGCAGGTCGATGTTGGCGTCGCCCAGCACCGCGTGGACAGAGAACTGCTGCGGAACCACCCACACGCCCTTGCGCTCGACGTTGCTCAGGAACGCGCTGGCGCTGTCGCTCGTCTCGCCCTCGCTGTAGACGACGGGCACTGCCGCGCCGGCGGGTACCGCGGGCATCACCGGCGCCTGCCCCGCGACCGGCAGGTCCTGCGTGATCGGCTCCAGGTCGGCGTACGTCTTGGCCTTGTAGGTCTCCTCGAGCCGCTCCTCGAGCTCGTCGATGTCCAGCCGGCCCTCGCCCGCAGCCTCGCGCAGGATGTCGGCGACCGCGTGGCGGTCGGCATCGCTGACGCGCAGGTCGGCTCGGCGGGGCTGGCCAGGTTGCGGTTCAGGGAGTCCCATGGTCCTGAATGCTATCGGCGTAGGTGTCGCCCGTCTCTCAGGTTCAACCCTGAGGCTGGGCACTGACCATTTGGTGCGTGCCCCAGTAAATAGTGGGTACTCCCGCAGCCCGGCGACGTCCGCCAGCATGGATGACGTGTCAGAAACCGATAGAGACCCGATCCCCTCGACCGACGTCACCGTGCTCGGCCTCGGCGCGATGGGCAGCGCGCTGGCGACCGCGTTGCTCGACGGCGACCGCTCCGTGACCGTCTGGAACCGCACCCCTGGCCGCGCCAAGGACCTGGTGGCCCGCGGCGCCGGTGCCGCGGACTCGGTCCCCGCGGCGGTGCTGGCCAGCCCCGTGGTCGTCGCCTGCCTGCTCGATCACTCCTCCGTCGAGGAGACCCTCGGGCTGGCGGTTGACGAGCTGCGCGGCCACACCCTGGTCAACGTCACGACCACGACACCCGACGAGGCGCGTGCGCTCGCATCCTGGGCGGCCGAGCACGGCATCGACTACCTCGACGGCGCCATCATGGCTGTGCCCGCGATGATCGGGTCCCGCGTGGGGCAGATCTTCTACAGCGGCTCGCGGGCGGCGTACGACGCCCTCCTGCCGACGCTGGACGTCTGGACCACGAGCGAGTACCACGGCGAGGACGCCGGCCGGGCGTCACTGGTGGATCTGGCGATGCTGTCGGGGATGTACCAGATGTTCACGGGCTTCTTCCACGGTGCTGCGATGGCCGCCACCATGGGGATGAGCGCGTCGGACTTCGCCGCCCGACAGGCTCCCTTCCTCGCCGCCATGACCGAGGAGCTCGCCGGCTACGCGAAGGTCATCGACGGCGGCGACTACACCGTCGCGGGCCAGCAGAGCCTGGAGTTCTCCGACCTCTCGCACATCGTGCGTGCCAGCGAGGAGCAGGGGATCGATCCCGCCCCGATCGCCGCCGTCCAGGCGCTGATCAGCAGAGAGATCGAAGCGGGGTACGGCTCGGAGGGACTCCCCAGGGTCGTCGAGAGCCTGCGCGCCGACGGGTAACGCTGAGGGCGACGGTGCCCTGGCCGCCGGTCGGCCAGGGCACTGTCGCGTCGGGTCAGTCGGCGAGCGGGAGATACACGCGACTCCCCGCTGCCGCGAACTCCTTCGACTTCTCCAGCATCCCGGCCTCGATCTCCTCGGGGGATGCGCCGTTGTCGCCGCCGAAGCGGTCGCGTACGTCCTGGCTGATCTTCATCGAGCAGAACTTCGGGCCGCACATGGAGCAGAAGTGGGCGGTCTTGGCGTTCTCGGCCGGCAGGGTCTCGTCGTGGAAGCTCTCCGCGGTGACCGGATCCAGCGAGAGGGCGAACTGGTCGCGCCAGCGGAACTCGAAGCGGGCCTTGGAGAGCGCGTCGTCGTGGTCGCGGGCGCCCGGGTGGCCCTTGGCGATGTCGGCGGCGTGGGCGGCGAGCTTGTAGGTGATCACGCCCGTCTTCACGTCGTCCCTGTCCGGCAGGCCGAGGTGCTCCTTGGGGGTGACGTAGCAGAGCATCGCGGTGCCGTGCATGGCGATCGTGGCCGCGCCGATGGCGCTGGTGATGTGGTCGTAGCCGGGTGCGATATCGGTGGCGAGCGGGCCCAGCGTGTAGAACGGCGCGCCGTGGCACCACTCCTGCTGCAGCCGTACGTTCTCCTCCACGAGGTTGAGCGGGACGTGCCCGGGGCCCTCGACCATGACCTGTACGTCGTGCTCCCAGGCCCTCTCGGTGAGCTCGGCCAGCGTCCGCAGCTCGCTGAGCTGGGCCTCGTCGTTGGCGTCGGCGGTGGAGCCCGGGCGGAGACCGTCGCCGAGGGAGAAGGCGACGTCGTACTGCTTGAAGATCTCGCAGAGCTCGTCGAAGTGGGTGTAGAGGAAGCTCTCCTGATGGTGCGCGAGGCACCAGCCGGCCATGATCGAGCCGCCTCGGGACACGATGCCGGTGACGCGGTTCGCGGTGAGCGGGACGTATCTCAGCAGGACTCCCGCATGGATCGTCATGTAGTCGACGCCCTGCTCGGCCTGCTCGATGACGGTGTCCCGGAACACCTCCCAGGTCAGCTTGTCGGCCTCACCGTTGACCTTCTCCAGGGCCTGGTAGATCGGGACGGTGCCGATCGGGACGGGTGAGTTGCGCAGGATCCACTCGCGGGTGGTGTGGATGTCGTCGCCGGTGCTCAGGTCCATCACCGTGTCCGCGCCCCAGGTGATGGCGTGGGTGAGCTTGTCGACCTCCTCCGCGATGCTGCTGGTGACGGCGGAGTTGCCGATGTTGGCGTTGATCTTCACCAGGAAGCGCTTGCCGATGATCATCGGCTCGGACTCGGGGTGGTTGACGTTGTTGGGGATGATCGCCCGGCCCGCCGCCACCTCCTCACGGACCAGCTCGGGGTCGCAGCTCTCGCGCACCGCGACGTAGGCCATCTCCTTGGTGATGATGCCTTGGCGCGCGTAGTGCATCTGGGAGATGTTGGCGCCCTTTCGCGGCTGCCGGCGCTCGCCCTGCCATTCCTCGGTGGCTGCTCCGCGGCGTACGGCGGTCTTGCCATTGTCCCGGAGGTCCGTCGGCCGTCCTTCGTACTGCTCGGTGTCGCCGCGTTCCTCGATCCATTCGAGGCGGCGGGGCGGGAGGCCCTCTTCCGGACGGGATCCCGGGCCCTCGGTGCAGTAGCGGTCGAAGGTCTCGCCGTTGGTCAGCGCGACCCGGGTCACCGGGACCTTCAGGTCGCCGAGCTCGAGGCGGGTGTGGGCGGGGTGAACGGTCATTTCTTCTCCTGGGTGTGGGCGATCGGTCCCCGGCCTCTTCCGAGGGTCCAGGTCCTGCTGATGGCGAGCTGTCGGGTGACGTACGCAGCGGCCCGCTCGGCCGCGTCGTGAACGGTGGCGCCGTGCGCGAGGTGGGCGGCCAGGGCCGAGCTGTAGGTGCAGCCGGTGCCGTGGTCGTTGGCCGTGGGGATGGCGGGGTGGCTTATCGGGACGGGCGGCTCCCCCGGTTCGGCGAACCAGTCGGTGCACTCGCCCGTGGCCGCCGGGTCGCCACCGGTGACGATCACGGCGCACCCGCTGGTCTCGACACGCCTCCGCCTAGCGGCTCCGGCGGCTCGACCAGCGAGGGCAACCGCGAGCTCTTCCGGCGAACCATCGTGGTCGAGCAATGCCCGGGCCTCGTCGAGGTTGGGGGTGACGACGGTGGCGACGGGGAGGAGATGGTCGAGGTAGGCCCGGCGTACGTCCTCTCCGCCGAGAAGCGCGCCGGAGGTGGCCACGAGGACGGGGTCGACGACGAGCGGGCGGCCGGCGCAGACGCGCGCGACGAGCTCGACCGCGTCGGCGCTGCCGAGCATGCCGGTCTTGACCGCTGCGACGGGGAGATCGTCGAACACGGCGTGGAGCTGGGCCTCGACCGTGGCGACCGGGACGGCGTGGATGTCGCTGACCCCGGTCGTGTCCTGGGCGGTGACAGCGGTGATCACACAGGCACCGTGGACCCCGAGCGCCGCGAAGGTGGCCAGATCGGCCGCCGTCCCCGCCGCTCCCCCGGAGTCGGTGCCCGCGACGGTGAGCGCGACCGGTGGGTTCATCGGGCCACCCCCGTCGTGGCCAGGACGGCCAGCAGGTCGCGCACGACCGCGGCCGGCTCCTCCGCGCGCATCACCGCCCCCATCACGGCGACCCCGTGGGCCCCCGCCGCCACCGCCGCCGCGGCGTTGGCCGGGGTGATCCCGCCCAGGGCGTACGTCGGGAGCGGCAGGCCAGCGAACGCCTCCGGCCCGAGCGGCGGCCCGTAGCCCGGCTTGGACTCGGTCAGCGCGTACGGGCTCAGCATCGCGTAGTCGAACCCCTCCTCGGCGGCCGTGGCGACATCGGTGGGGCTGTGGCAGCTCCGGCCGAGGTGTAACACGCTGTTCGTAGGTCTATCCGGTCGTTCCGATAGGGCGAGTAGTCCTACGAACGACGTGTTACAGCTCGCGGAGGCGGGCAGGTGCAGGCCGACTGCGGCGGGGAGAGGGGTGTGGGCGGCGATGACGTTCAGGCCGAGTCCAGCGAGCAGCTCGGCCAGCTTTGCTCGATGCTCAAGGGGCTCATCGAGCTCACGGAGAACGACGTGGGTCAGGCCGGCCTCGGCGCACGCTGCCATCGTCGCGACCAGGCTGCGGCCGAGCGGCAACTGGGAGCGGTCGGTGAGGACGAGCAGTCGCGGCAGCCCGGTCATGCGATCCGGCCTTCCATCGGAGACGACGCCCGCGCGACCGCTTGGCGCGGGATCCGGCCGGCGGCGCGGGCAGCGTGCCCGGCCTCGACGGCCAGCCGCAGAGCGCGAGCCATCCCGACCGGGTCGTCGGCGCGGGTCACCGCCGTGGCGGCGAGGACGGCGGAGCAGCCGAGCTCCATGGCCAGGGCCGCGTCCGAGGCGGTGCCGACCCCGGCGTCGAGCACGACCGGCACGGACACGGCAGCGACGACCGCCTCGATCGCGTACGGGTTCAGCAGCCCCAGCCCTGACCCGATCGGCGAGCCGAGCGGCATCACCGCCGCGCAGCCGGCGTCCTCGAGGCGGCGGGCCAGGACGGGGTCGTCGGTGGCGTACGGAAGGACCGTGAAGCCTTTGCGCACCAGCTGCTCGGCGGCCTCGACGAGCTCGACGGCGTCGGGCATCAGCGAGGTCTCGTCGCCGATCACCTCCAGCTTGACCCAGTCGGTCTCCAGCGCCTCGCGGGCGAGCTCGGCGGTCAGCACCGCCTCGCGTGCCGAGAGGCAGCCCGCGGTGTTGGGCAGGATCGGCATCTTCGCCGCGCGAAGCGTCTCGAGCAGCCCACCGGAGGCCGTCGAGGACGTACGCCGCATCGAGACCGTCACCAGACCCGGCTCAGCCGCGTCGATGACGTCGGGGAGCAGAGCCAGGTTGGGCAGGCCACCGGTGCCGAGGAAGAGGCGTGAGGACAGCTCGCGGCCGGCGATCTTCAAGATGTCGCTCATCCGCCCTGCACCGCCGTCACGATCTCGACGACATGACCGTCCTGGAGCTGCCATCGCGCCCAGTCGTCGCGCGGCACGATCTCCTCGTCGACGGCGACGGCGATGCCGCTCGGCCGCCGCTCGCCGGTCCTGGCCTCGAGCAGGTCCGCGACGGTGCCGCTGACCTCCATCGGCGCGCTGTTCACGGTGATCTTCATCCGTCCTCCTTCGTCCGGAACCGGCGCGGATCGACCGCGGATTCCACTGAACCTGTCTCGATGTGATCGGCCACCAGCTGCGCGATGAGCGGCGCCAGCAGGACCCCGTTGCGGTAGGCACCCGCGGCGAGCACGACGCCCGGCTCGTGGGTCGGGCCGACCAGGGGGAGGTTGTCGGCGGTGCCCGGGCGGTCCCGCGAGGTCACCTCCACCACGCTCGCGCGGTCGAGCGCCGGCACCACCCGGCGGGCGGAGTCGAGCAGCCGCCACACCCCCTCGACGGTCGGCAGCAGCGGACCGTCGCGCTCCTCGGTGGTGGCCCCGATGACCACCTCGTCGCTCTTGATCCGCGGCACCACGTAGATCTGCTCGCCGTGCGCCCAGGCCCGCACCGTCCGCTCCACCCGCTCCTGCGTCCGTACGCGCACCACGTCCCCGCGCACCGGGCGGATGAGGGAGGAGTACGGAGCGGGCAGTTGGGCTCCGGTCGCGATGACGGTGAGCGTGTTGGTCTCGACACGCCTCCGCCTAGCTGCTCCGGCGGCTCGACCAGCGGATTCGTCGAGACCAACACGGTCCCCGACTCGTTCGAGCAGGGACGCGACGACGGCACGCGGGTCCACCGAATGGTCCTCGGCGAGGAAGGCCCCGCCGGCGACGCGGCCGAGTCCGGGCTCGCGGGCGACCAGCTCGCGGCGCAGGAGTCTTTCGTAGGAGACCCCGGCGAGATCGAGCACCGAGAGCTGCCGCTCGACCTGCTGGACGTCCCCGGCATCGACACCGACCAGCAGGGTCCCGCGGGTGTGCACGGCAACCCCGAGCCTGGCGGCGAAGTCGGGCCAGAGCGCGAGGGAGGACAGGCAGAGCCGGGTCAGGTCCTCCTCGCCGTACCAGGCCTCACCGGCCGGGCTGAGCATGCCGGCCGCGGCGTACGACGCACCCGAGCCCGGCGCCGGATCAACCACCGTGACCTCGTTCCCACGACGGATCAGCTCGTCGGCCACGGACAGCCCGACGATCCCGGCACCGAGGATCCGCACCCGCATCAGCCGACCGCTTCCACGAGCTCCTTCGCGGCCTGGAGCGGATCGGGTTGTCGCCAGAGCCCGCCGATCACGGCGACCCCGTGAGCGCCGGCGGCACGTACAGCCCCGGCGGAAGCCGTCGAGATCCCGCCGATCGCGATCAGCGGGAGGACATCGGCCGCCTCGGAGACCGCGGAGACCCCCAGCGGATCGGGAAGCCCGGCCTTGGAGGTGGTGGCGAAGACTGGTCCGAAGCCGGCGTAGTCAGCGCCCGCGGCGGCGGCCGCCTCGACCGCAGCACGGTCCCGGCAGGTCGCGCCGATGATCAGCCCCGGCGCGGCCGCGTCGGCGATCCGCCGGGCCTCCGCGAGCGGAAGGTCGGAGGCGCCGAGGTGGACGCCGTGCGCACCGGACGCGAGCGCCACGTCGAGCCGGTCGTCGACGACCACACATGCCTCGTACGCACCCACTCGCTCGATCACGGCCGCCGTCAGCGCGAGCAGCTCCCGGGTGGTCGCGGACTTGTCTCGGACCTGGAAACCGGACACACCGGCCCCTGCGAAAGCGGGCAGCAACTCGAGGTCATCCTGCGAGGAGACCAGAGAGAAAATACGTGGAAGAGGCACAACCAATCACTTCCTTCGCCGGCATGATCCGGATCAGGTGTAACGGTCGGAGCGGCCTTAGCTCCCTCTCAGCCCGCTGCCGCGGACTCCCGTGTGGACGTCTCCGACCATAGCGCGCACCACCGAGAACCCCCAGCCCTAGGCCCATCCAGCGGGATACCTCTGGTAGGTCGAGATCCGCGGCGCCGTCGCCCCGTCGCCCCTGACCCCCCGCGGCGAGCCGATCGTGTCGATCGACGATCGCGGCGCGCGAACGTCTGGCGCCGCGATGTGACGTGCCCTACAGTCTTCCCTGAGCGATTGATTCTGCCGATACAAGCGTTGATTCGATCATAAACGATCACTCAGGCCGTGTCGGCCCGACCTCGACTTCGGAGCGAAGACATGCAGACGACGTCCATCACCACGCCCGACACCAAGCTCGCTACCGGGTTCTCCCGGCGCAGCGTCCTGGGCTCCGCCGCCGCAGTGGGCGGGGCCGCCCTGGGCATCGGCGCCCTCACCGCCGGCGCCACCCCGGCGCGGGCCGCCGGCCAGCGCACCATGGTCAACCAGGCCTTCGAGGCGCACGAGATCGTCCGCATCGGACTGATCGGCCTTGGCAACCGCGGCTTCGGCATGGCCCGTGGCTGGGCCGACATCCCCGGCGCGCAGGTGGTCGCGGTGTGCGACATCCGCGCCGACCGCGCCACGCGGGTGGCCGACGACCTCGTCGCGCGCGGCAAGACCCGCCCCAAGGAGTACGGCGGCAAGCGTGGCTCCTTCAAGCAGATGCTCGACCGTGAGGAGCTCGACCTCATCTACATCGCCACCCCCTGGGAGTTCCACTACGACCAGGCGCGGACCTCGATGCTGGCCGGCGCGCACGTCGCTGTCGAGCTGCCGATCGCCACGCAGCTCAACGAGCTGTGGGACCTCGTCAACACCTCCGAGATGACCCGGAAGCACCTGCTGCTCGCCGAGAACTGCAGCTACGGCCGCAACGAGCTGGCGATGCTCAAGATGGCGCACGAGGGGGTCTTCGGCGACATCACCCACGGCGCCGGCGGCTACCTGCACGATCTGCGAGCCCTGCTGTTCAACGACGGCTACTACACCGACGACTGGCGGCGCCTGTGGCACACCCGCAGCACCGCCAGCTTCTACCCGATGCACGGCCTGGCGCCGATCGCTGCCGCGATGGACGTCAACCGCGGCGACCGAGCCGTCACGCTGGCCGCCACCGCGACCGCGCCGCGGGGCCTGGCCGACTACCGCGAGCGCTTCGTCCCCCGCGACCACCGGTCGTGGAAGGAGGAGTACATCAACGGCGACCGCATCAGCTGCGAGATCACCACTTCCGGGGGTCGCACCATCAGCGCCGAGCACAACGTGAGCCAGCCCCGGCCCTACAGCCGCATCAACAGCATCGAGGGCAGCCGCGGCCTGTTCGAGGACTACGTCGGCGGCGACTCGACCGGCGCCCGCGTCTACGCCGAGCCGTTGCACAGCGGCGACACCTGGCGCGGCTTCAAGGCGCTGCGCCAAGAGTTCGACCACTGGCTCTGGAAGGAGCTCGAGGACGACGCCTCCGGGAGCGGTCACGGCGGCATGGACTACATCCTGCAGTGGCGTCTCATCCAGACGATGCGCGCCGGGCTGGTCCCCGACATCGACGTCTACGACTCGGCCATGTGGTGCTCACCGGTCCCGCTGAGCGTCGAGTCGCTGGCCAAGAACGGCAAGCCGGTGGAGATCCCCGACTTCACCCGGGGCAATTGGCGCAAGCCGAGGGTCGGCCTCGACTCGCGCCAGACCGAGATGCCCCCCGTCCCCTGATCCCTACCGACCTCACCTTCCGAAAGGCACCTACCATGGTCGCTCCGTCGTTCATCGCCCGCGCGGCTCTCGCGCTCACGATCGCCCTCGGCGGTCTTCTGGTGGCCCCCGCCGCCACCACAGCGGCACCGGCAGCGGCTGAAGCGACCACGGACACGGTCGGTGTCACCATCGGAGCGGTCGACCTCGACGGGCCGGCCATCGTCGAGGTGCCGGTCACCGTCCGCAACCAATCGACGGCGGCGCTGCGCAAGCTCACGGTCTCGCTCCGGGGACCGGTGGGCTGGCAGGTCGCCCCTGCTTCGCGGTCGGTCTCGGGAGCCGTGAAGCCGGGCGCCAGCGCCACCGTCACCTTCTCGGTGCGGGTGCCCGCGCGGCGTCCGGGCTTCCATCTGCGCACCTTCACCGCCACGGCCGCCTACCGCGGCGGTGACGGCGCGGGTGCCGCGGTCGGCACGCGGGTGGAGCGCTCCGGCGAGCCGATGGCCAATCTGGCGGCGGCCTTCAACAACACCGGGGTCACCGACGAGAGCGCCACCACCGCCGGGAACTTCGACGGTGCCGGCAACAGCTTCTCGGCCCAGAAGCTGGCCGACGTGGGCCTGGGCCGGGGGGCCGAGGTCGAGGCGCTGGGCGCCACCCTGACGATGCCCGACGTCGCGCCCGGCACGGCCGACAACGTCGCCAGCGGCGGCCAAGCCGTGAAGGTGAGCGGCAGCGGCGACGCGCTGGTCCTGCTCGGCTCGGGCAGCAGCTTCGGTGCCACGGGCACGGTCACCGTCTTCTACACCGACGGCACGTCGTCGACGGACGAGACCGGTCTGCCCAACTGGTCGTTCCAGGAGGCCGACGCGCACGGCGCGACGTTGGTCGCCTCGAGCGTCGGTCGCAACCGACCCGACGGGTACGGCGACGCGGCCTACCAGTACCGGGTCTTCGCCAACTGGGTGCCGCTGACCGCCGGCAAGACCGTCGACTTCGTGGTCCTGCCCGCCAACAGTGCCCTGCATGTGTTCGCGATGGGCCTCGCCGGCTGACCCGCTCCGGTAGGTTGCCGAAGTCAGGAGAGCACCCGAGCGAGTTCGAGGATCACATGTCCAGGCACACCCGGCTCGTGGCGGTGCTCACCGATGCCTGAGCGCGTCCTGCGCGTGGGGCTGGTGGGCTCCGGGCCCTGGGCCCGGCTGACCGTGGCGCCGGCGCTCGCCGCCGCACCCGAGGTGCGGCTGACCCACGGCTGGTCGCGCAACGACGCCGACCTCGCCGACCTGGCCCGCCGACACGGCTTCGAGCCGGCGAGCACCTACGTCGACCTGCTGGACCGGGTCGACGTCGTCGCGTTCTGCGTGCCGCCCGACGTCCAGGCCGGGCTGACGCCGGCGGCGTTGGACGCCGGCAAGGCGCTGCTGCTCGAGAAGCCGGTGGCCCGTCGGGTCGAGCAGGCCGAGAGGCTGCACGGACATCCCGAGCCGGTGCTCGTCCACTACTCCCGGCTGCTCGACAGCACCGTCGCCCCGTGGTTGGACGCCGCGGCCGAACGCACGTGGTCATCGGCGAGGGCGGTGCTCACGAACACGGCCACGGTCGGCGACGACCCCTTCGGCCGATCTGCGTGGCGGCGCGAGACCGACGGCGCCCTGTGGGATCTCGGACCCCACGTGCTCGCCGCCCTGCAGGTCGCGCTCGGTGACGTGACGACCGTCTCGGCCCGCCGTACCGACGAGGGCATCGTGCTCGAGACCACCCATGCGCGAGGGGCGAGCGCGCGGTCGCTGGTGTCGGTCTCGGCGTCCACGAAGCAGGACGTCCTCGAGCTGGTCGGCACCGACGACTGCGTGCACCGCCTGCCCCGGGACCCACGGCAGGGCGGGGTCCAGACCTACCGCGCGCTCGTCTCCGGCCTGGTGCCGCCGTCCGGCCCGTCCCTCGGCCCGTGCGCCGCGGCGGTGATGGATCCCGCCTTCAGTACCTCCGTGGTGGCGACGCTGGTCGCGGCATCGGCTGCCCTGCGAGCCGGGCCCGCCGCCTGACGGCCGGCTCCCAGCCCCCGCCCCGCCCCGCGCATAACAGCCACGACTCCACGCCGCTCTCGAGCAGGCTGGCGCCAACATCCTCTGCCCTCGATGTCGCGGCCCCGGAGCCGACGCCGGGACCGAGGCCGGGACCGAGGCCGGGGGCGGCGTACGATTCTCTTCCGTGGCTGACGTTGAGTTCCGATACTCCGACCTCCTCCCGACCGGCAAGGACGACACCCCTTACCGCTTGATCACGAGCGAGGGGGTGGAAGAGATCGAGGTCGACGGGCGCAAGTTCCTCAAGGTCGACCCCGAGGCGATCCGCCGGCTGACCGCCGAGGCGATGAAGGACATCAACCAGTACCTCCGCCCGGCCCACCTCCAGCAGCTCCGCAAGATCATCGACGATCCCGAGGCCTCCGGCAACGACCGCTTCGTCGCGCTCGACCTGCTCAAGAACGTCAACATCTCCGCCGGCGGGATCCTGCCGATGTGTCAGGACACGGGCACCGCGATCGTGATGGGCAAGAAGTCCGAGGGCGTGCTGACCGGCGCCGACGACGCCGAGACCGTCTCGCGGGGAGTCTTCGACGCCTACACCAAGCTCAACCTCCGCTACTCCCAGCTCGCGCCGCTGACCACGTACGAGGAGAAGAACACCGGCTCCAACCTGCCCGCGCAGGTCGAGATCTACTCGACCACGGAGGGTGAGAACGGCCCCGAGTACAAGTTCCTCTTCATGGCGAAGGGCGGCGGCTCGGCCAACAAGTCGTTCCTGTTCCAGGAGACCAAGGCGATCCTTCACCCCGACCGGATCCTGACCTTCCTGGACGAGAAGATCCGCTCGCTCGGCACGGCCGCCTGCCCGCCGTACCACCTCGCCGTCGTCATCGGCGGGACCTCCGCGGAGTTCGCGCTGAAGACGGCCAAGTACGCCTCAGCCCACTACCTCGACAACCTCCCGACCGAGGGCTCGATGAGCGCCCACGGCTTCCGCGACACCGACCTCGAGACTCAGGTCTTCGAACTCACCCAGTCCTTCGGGATCGGGGCCCAGTTCGGTGGCAAGTATTTCTGCCATGACGTACGCGTCGTCCGGCTCCCCCGCCACGGCGCCTCCTGCCCCGTGGCCATCGCGGTCTCCTGCTCCGCCGACCGCCAGGCGCTGGGCAAGATCACCCGCGACGGAGTCTTCCTCGAGCAGCTCGAGACCGACCCGGCGCAGTACATGCCCGACGCCGGCATGGCCGAGGAGATCGCGGCCGGCGAGGTCGTGGACATCGACCTGAACCAACCGATGTCGGAGATCCTGGCGACGCTGTCGCAGCACCCGGTCAAGACCCGTCTCTCCCTGTCCGGCCCGATGGTCGTGGCCCGCGACATCGCGCACGCCAAGATCAAGGAGCGCCTCGACGCCGGCGAGGAGATGCCGGACTACCTGAAGAACCACCCGGTCTACTACGCCGGGCCCGCCAAGACGCCCGAGGGGATGGCCTCAGGCTCCTTCGGCCCGACCACCGCCGGCCGGATGGACTCCTACGTCGAGCAGTTCCAGGCCGCGGGCGGCTCGATGGTCATGCTCGCCAAGGGCAACCGCTCCAAGGTCGTGGCCGAGGCCTGCGGGACCTACGGCGGCTTCTACCTCGGCTCCATCGGTGGCCCCGCCGCTCGGCTGGCACAGGACTGCATCAAGTCGGTCGAGGTGCTCGAGTACCCCGAGCTCGGCATGGAGGCGGTCTGGAAGATCGAGGTCGAGAACTTCCCGGCCTTCATCGTCGTCGACGGCGAGGGCAACGACTTCTTCACCGACCCCTCCGGCACCACCACCATCCCCCTCACCGGGATCAGGGTGCGGTCGAAGGAGCGCTGAGCCGGCGCCGCCCAATTCGCTGTCGCACTTCGTCTATCGGTCGTAGTATTCCTGCTATGCCCGATAGCGAGAGCACAACGGCGCTCACCGACCTGGCGCTCGACGTACGCGACCTGCGGGTGCGCTACGGCAGCAACGAGGTGCTCAAGGGCGTGACCTTCTCCGCCCGTCGCGGTGAGGTTGTCGCCCTGCTCGGCCCCAACGGCGCCGGCAAGACCACGACCATCGAGGTCCTTGAAGGATTCCGGATGCCGACCTCAGGCGACGTCTCGGTGCTGGGCTCCGACCCGGCACGGGGCGACGAGCGGTGGCGCGCGCGGGTCGGCGTGGTGCTCCAATCATGGCGGGACCACAGCCGCTGGCGGGTGCGCGACCTGCTCGACTACCACGCGCGGTTCTACGCGCCGTACGCCACCGCTGAGGTCCCTCGCCCGTGGGACGTCGACGAACTCCTCGCCGTCGTCGGCCTCACCGCCCACGCAGACCAGAGGGTGATGCGGCTCTCCGGCGGCCAGCGCCGCCGGGTCGACGTCGCGATCGGCATCGTCGGCCGTCCTGAGCTGGTGTTCCTCGATGAGCCGACGGCCGGCTTCGACCCGCACGCGCGACGAGAGTTCCACGAACTGGTGCACCGGCTCTCCGACTTCGAGAACACGACCGTGCTGCTGACCACCCACGACCTGGCCGAGGCGGAGAAGCTCGCCGACCGGATCCTCGTGCTCGACCGCGGCACGATCATCGCCGACGGCAGTCCCGACAAGCTGGCCCTCGACCTCACGACCAAGGCGGAGGTCCGCTGGACCGCCGGAGGCGAGCGGCACGTGCATGCGGTCGAGGACCGCGACCCGACCGAGTTCGTACGCCGCCTGCTCGCGACCGACCCCGACGTGACTGAGCTCGAGGTGAAACGGGCCAACCTCGAGGACACCTACCTCGCGCTCGTCCAGCGGGTCGAGAGCGGCCAGGCCGAGGAGCACGAGAAGCTGGAGGCGCTGTCATGATCACCACCGGGACGAAAGGCACGCGCGGCGTCGCCGTACGCGCTGGGCTGCACCGCGGCTGGCTGGAGACCAAGTATTCGCTGACCGACGTCGGCGACATCTTCTGGATGCTCCTGTTCCCGGTCAGCTTCACGGTGACGCTGCTGTTCATGCGCGGCAACACCGTGCCCGGCACCGACCTCGCACTGGGTGCGATGGTGCTGCCGAGCCTGATCGGGATGTCGATCGCCTTCGGCGGCCTCGCGGGCCCGGCGATGCAGATCGCCACCGACCGTGAGGACGGCACGCTGCTGCGGGCCAAAGCGACGCCCGACGGGATGCTCGGCTACCTGATCGGCAAGATCTGGTTCTTCGGGCTGACCACGCTGGCCAGCCTGGTGCTGCTCGCGATTCCCGCGATGACGGTGATCGGCGACCTCCGGATCGACGGCCGCACGGCGCTGCTGCTCCCGGTCATCTTCGTCGTCGGCATGGTCGCGACCGTTCCGATCGGGTCGGCGCTCGGCTCGATCTTCAAGTCGAGCGCCCAGTCGATGCTGATCATGCTGGCCTCGATGCTGTTGATCGCGATCTCCGGCATCTTCTACCCGATCACCGCGATGCCCACCTGGCTGCAGTGGGTCGGGCAGATCTTCCCCTTCTACTGGCTCGGGCTCGGCACACGGTCCGCGATGATGCCGGCAGGGGCGGAGGCCGCGGAGATCGGAGACTCCTGGCGCACGGTCGAGATGTTCGGCGTCCTCGGCGTCTGGGCCGTGGTCGGCCTCGTCCTGGCACCGATCGTGCTCCGCCGGATGGCTCGCCGCCAGACCGGCTCCGCGATCGCGGCCGCGCGCGACAAGGTCATGACCAGGGGCTACTGACCTGTGGCCAACGAATCGGACACCGTCTACAACCGGATCGCGATGCTACGCGCCGAGCGCGGCATCTCGCGTCGGGAGCTCGCCGACGCCCTCGGCGTCCACTACCAGACCGTGGGCTACCTCGAGCGTGGCGAGTACAGCCCGTCGCTGCACCTCGCGCTTCGGATCGCCGCCTACTTCGGGGTCGCCGTCGAGGTCGTCTTCGCCATCGAGCCGTTCAAGCGTCTCGGCGACTGATCCCATTCCTTCCGGAGCAGCCGAAGACCGGACCTCCCCCGGCGCTGAGCCTCGGCGATGCGGGGCGACCGGCTAGGTTGAAGGGCGCCGATCCCCGACGACGAGGAGACCCCCATGCAGTGCCCCATCGACGGTGCCACCCTGGTGATGAGCGAGCGCCAAGGCATCGAGATCGACTACTGCCCGCAGTGCCGTGGCGTGTGGCTGGACCGCGGCGAGATCGACAAGATCATCGAGCGGTCCGTCGGTGCCCCGCAGCCCGGCAGCTACCAGCAGCCCCGCCAGGAGCAGAAGCGTGACGAGCGACGCTATGAGAAGCGGGACTACGAGAAGAAGGAGTACGAGCGGCGCGACTACGACGACGACCGGCGCCACGACAAGCGCCACAGCCACCACCGTGAGTCCTGGTTGGGTGACCTCTTCGGCTGATCCGGCTGGAGGCCACGAACGCGCTCGATGGCCCCTGCGACACGCCGACATGCGGTGTGTCGCAGGGGTTTCCCGCCCGCCCTGTGGCCGCAGGACCTGCCAGGACAGAGGTTCCCCTTAGACGTCGTTGTCGCGCCGGTTCTCCGGTGGCGCCTCGCTCGGTCCGGAGCCCTGCGTGTCCGGGCTGCCGGACTCGGAGTCGGGATAGCCGGCGGTGGCGTCCGACGGCGCGATCGGGGTCTCCTCCTCGTCCTCGTCGAGGCGCTGGGTCTCGGAGACCTGCCCGGACTCCTCGGTGTATCCGGGGTCGTCGGGCCCCTCTGCTGGAAGTTGCTCGTGGCTCATGCCCGTGCGGTACCCGGTTGGCGGGCGAACCACTCTCTCCGGAGCAGCCCGAACACCCACGAGTCGGAGACATCGCCGTTCACGATGCAGTCCTCGCGTAGCGTGCCCTCCAGCTTGAACCCGAGCTTCTCCAGCACCTGGGCGGAGGCAGCGTTGCGAGTGTCGGCCTCCGCTTGGACCCGGTTGAGGTCGAGAGTGTCGAAGGCCCAGGTCAGCAGGGCACCAGCCGCCTCGGTCGCATAGCCCTTACCCCAGGCCGCCTCGCCGAGGCAGTAGCCGAGCGACGCGCTGCGAAAGTCCGGGTTCCACGAGTTGACGGTGCACCAGCCGAGGAACACGGAGTCCCGTTCGATGGCCACCCGGACGCCAGCCCCCTCCTCCGCCATCTCCTGAGACCTGGCGATGAACTGCCCGGCGCGGGCCCGATCGGTCCACGGCGGCGAGTCCCAGTAGCGCAGTACGTGGGCGTCGCTCTGCAACGCGAAGAGGTCATCCGCATCCGTGTCGGTGAACGGCCGCAGCCGCAACCGGGTCGTGGCGAGCGTCGGAGTGGGCAGCGACATGGCCCGATGCTGTCAGCCCGTGACCGCTCGCCGCATCAGGTTTTCGGTCATCGATGCTGAGGCTCCGATAGCCCGACCAGTTCGGCGTGCCCGTTACCCCAGGGCACCAGCCGCCTTCGCGTCGAGCACTCGCTGGATGAGACCAGTGGTCGAGATCCCCGTCGTACGCGAGACGTACTCGAGCTTGCCAGCGGCGAGCGCTGCACCGTAGACGGCTTCCGCGCCAGCGGGTGAGAGGTCCTCGCCATGAACGACGGTCGCGATGTCGTGCTCGCGCAGGAAAGCATCATCGACCTGAAAGGGTGCGTCGCTGATGACCTCATCGACGTACCTACATGCCTCGATCACCGTGACTCGCTCTTCCAAGGTCATGATCGGCGTGCGCTTGTAAGCCGCCGCAGTCCCGTCCGACAGGACTCCGACGATGAGGTGGTCGCCGCGAGCGCGGGCTGCACGTAGCAGTTCGACGTGGCCCGCGTGGAACAGGTCACCGACCATGTCGACATAGACCCGGGAGGTGTCGGGGCCTGCGGGCAGATCGTCCATACCAACACATCATGCCGCGGGCGCTCGCCATCATGACTGTCGGTGGTCGGTCTCATACTGACCCGCATGGATGCAGTCGGGGCGCTGGAGCAGCTGGGCGGGATCGCCCGCGCTGCCGATATCGTCGCCCTCTCCAGCCGCCGTCGCCTCCGCACCGCGGTGTCGAACGAGGCGATCGTCCACGTCGATCGCGACCGTTACGCCCTCCCTGTGACCGACCTCGGCAAACGGCTCGCGGTGAAGCACAGCGGGCTGCGGCAGCCTGATGCGTACGAAGGCGGCCACAACCTGTGCCGAGAGGGCCACGGCACGCCGACATCCGGCGTGTCGCGCGGCAGTACGGCAGCCGCGATGGCCGCCGAATCGAGGCGGGGCCGCTCACTGATCTCACCCGATGATGCGATCCGCCCGCGCCGACTCCTCGTGGGCCGCTTCGACCGCCTTGGCCGCCTCGTGCTCGGCCTGCTCGATCGCGTCGCGAGGCGAGGGAAGCGGCGGCGTACGTCCTGCGTCGTGGCCGTTGTCCGACCCCTTCGCCGACTGCATAGAGGAGTCGTTGTCGGCGAAGGCGCCGGTGACTGTGCGCATCGCCTCGGTGAGCTCGCCGGGGATGACCCAGAACGAGTTGCCGTGCGAGGCGAGCGAGGGCAGCATCTCGAGGTACTTGTAGGCCAGGACCTTGGGGTCGGCGTCGTTGGCGTGGACCGCCTGGAAGACCCGCTCCAGCGCAGTGGCCTCACCCTCGGCCTCGAGGATCCGGGCCTGCTGGTTGCCCTCCGCCTCCAGAATGGACTTCTGCCGGGTGCCCTCGGCCTCGAGGATCAGCGAGGCCCGCTTGCCCTCCGCGTGCAGGATGGCGGCGCGCTTGTCACGCTCGGCGCGCATCTGCTTCTCCATCGCCTCCTTGATCGACGCCGGCGGGTCGATCGCCTTGATCTCGACCCGGTTGACCCGGATCCCCCACTTCCCGGTGGCGTCGTCGAGCACCTCACGCAGCCGCGCGTTGATCGTCTCGCGCGAGGTCAGGGTGCTCTCCAGGTCCATCGAGCCGATCAGGTTTCGCAGGGTCGTGACGGTGAGCTGGTCGATCGCCTGCAGGTAGTTGGCGACCTCGTAGGCGGCCGACCGCGGGTCGGTGATCTGGTAGTAGAGCACCGTGTCGATGTTGACCACCAGGTTGTCCTCGGTGATCACCGGCCGCGGGTTGGAGGAGTAGACCGTCTCGCGTACGTCCAGCTTGGTGTTGACCCGGTCCACCAGCGGGATCACGAAGTTGAGCCCCGGCTGCAGGGTGATCCGGTAGCGCCCGAAGCGCTCGATGTTGTAGCGCCTGGCCTGCGGCACGATCCGCACCGTCGAGGCGACGGCCCCGACCACCAGCCCGACCAGAACCAGAACGATCAGTAGAAGTTCCATGTCGTACGTCTCCTCCTAGGGCGACAGCGACAGCGGGTCCCGCGGATGCACGAGCGCCGTCGCGCCTTCGATCTCGAGCACGTCGACCCGGCATCCGACAGGGATGACCAGGTCCTCGTCATAGGGGCGGGCGGTCCATTCCTCGCCCGCGAGCCGGACCAGCCCGTGCGCGTAGCTCACCTCCGCGACGACGACCGCCTGACGGCCGACCAGCGCGTCGGTGCCATCACGCACCGGCGGCGGCAGGGCCATGTGACGGCGTGCGATCGGCCGCACCAGCAGCACGCTGCCGCCACCGGCGACCGCGAAGATCAGCATCTGCAGGAGCACGGGCGCCCCGAGGGCGGCGCTGCCCGCGGCAAGCAGCGCCCCGCCGGCGACGAAAGCGAACGCCAGCGTCATCGTGAACGCCTCGGCAACTCCGAGCAGTACCGCGACGATGATCCAGAAGTACGACCACATAAGCCCACCAGACTTGGTTCCTCACCAGGGTACTCCCGGCGTGGTGGACATCACATGGGATCAGTGCGAGTTATTTCGCCCGCTCATCAGCGGCAGTCCCGCCCACAGCGAGACGAACAGGACGAGGACGCCGAGGGCGGCGACGACCCCGGCTCCGAAGGAGAGGACGACGTCGAAGACGAGCAGCACGACCAGCGCCGAGGTGATCGCGAAGCCCGCCAGGCCGGCCCGCGCACAGGCGTGCGAGGCCGTGACCAGCCACGGCCGCTGGCGGCGCCGGAACAGGATCCGGTGGAAGGAGACGGGGGCGATGATCAGGGACGTGGTGACGACCGAGCCGACCAGCACCACGAGGTAGATCGTCTGCTGATGGTCGGCCAGGTCCGGGAAGCGTGGTGAGAACGGGACCGTCAGCAGGAACCCGGTCAGAATCTGCACACCCGTCTGCAGCACCCGAAGCTCCTGGAGGAGCTCGTTCCAGTTACGGGTGATCCGCTCCGCCGGGCCCTCGTCCGGCCCACCACCGTCGATCGAGTCGTGGTGAAAGCTGCTCGCGGCCATCAGAACACCGGCCGTCCCCCAGTCACCCCGAGGACGGTGCCGGAGACGTAGGACGCCTCGGCCGGAGAGGCCAGGAACACGAACGCCGGCGCGACCTCGGCCGGTTGACCGGCGCGCCCCAGCGGTGTGTTGGCCCCGAACTTCTGCACCTTCTCCGGCGCCTGCGTCGCCGGCTGCAGCGGGGTCCAGATCGGCCCCGGCGCCACCGCGTTCACCCGGACCCCATCGGGCCCGAGCTCGGCGGCGAGGTTGACGGTGAAGTTGTTGACGGCCGCCTTGGTCGCGGCGTAGTCGAGCAGGCTGGTCGTGGGTTCGTACGCCTGGATCGAGGCGTTGTTGATGACGCAGCCCTTGCTCTTCTTCAGGTGCGGGACGGCGGCCCGGCTCAGCCAGAGCAGGGCGTACAGGTTGGTCTTGAACGTCCGGTCGATCCGCTCGTCGTCCATGTCCGTCAGACCCTTGTCGCGGGCGAACTGGTAGCCGGCGTTGTTGACCAGGATGTCGAGGCCGCCGAGCTCCTGCACGGTGCGTTCGACGACCTCGTCGCACGCCTCGCGCTCGCGCAGGTCGATCGGGATGGCCAGCGGCGTACGTCCGGCCTCCTCGACCAGCTTGGAGGTCGCCTGCGCGTCCGGCTCCTCCTCCGGGAGGTAGGTGAAGGCCACGTCGGCCCCCTCACGGGCGTACGCGATGGCGACCGCGCGGCCGATGCCGGAGTCGGCACCGGTGATGAGCGCGACCTTGCCATCGAGGCGACCGTGGCCCTGGTAACTGGACTCGCCGTGGTCGGGCGGCGGGTCCATCTCGCCGGTGAGCCCGGGAGGCTCCTGCTGCTGGGCTGGGAACTGGGTGTCGTCATCGCTCATGTCCGACCCGGTACCCACATCCGACACAATGGAACCGTGAATGGGATGGAGTCGGTGATCGTCGACGGTGGGTTGGCCCTACGGCATCGAGCGGACGGCCACCTGGAGCTGCGGGCCAACGGGATCTTCGTGATGGACACCCGGGAGACCTCGACCGAGAAGGCGTTGGCCACGCACGCCCTCGAGCTGCACCCGGCGCCGAGGCACGTGCTCATCGGTGGCCTCGGGCTCGGGTTCACCCTCGAGGCCGTGCTGACCGACTCACGGGTCGAGGCGGTCACGGTCGTCGAGATCGAGCCGCGCCTGGTCGAATGGATGCGCACCGGGAGGATTCCTCACGGGCCCCATCTCCTCGACGACGAGCGCGTCCACATCGAGGTCGCCGACGTGGCGGTGGTCCTGCGGGAGAGCCGGGCCGAGGCGTACGACGTCGTGCTGCTGGATGTCGACAACGGCCCCGGCTACCTGGTCCACGACGCCAACGGAGCGCTCTACGAGGCGCCCGCGCTGGCGGATGCCCGGCGGGCGACGGCCCCGGGTGGCACCGTGGTGGTGTGGTCGGCGGCGAAGGCTCCGGCGCTGCTGGAGGTGATGGCGCAGGTCTTCGACGACGCCGAGGCGCTCTCCTATCCCGTCGACCTGCAGGGGCACTCCGAGACGTACTGGCTCTATGTGGGCCGGCTCTCTGCCGGCGGGGTCTCGCGAGGGAATGGCACCAACTAGTCAAAGGTTGAATCAGACATGGACGACATGAGCTTTCGCATCGAGCACGACTCCATGGGAGAGGTCCGGGTCCCGAAGGACGCGTTGTGGCGCGCCCAGACCCAGCGGGCCGTGGAGAACTTCCCGATCTCGGGCACGCCCATCGAACCGGCGCTGATCCATGCGATCGGTCATGTGAAGGCGGCTGCCGCCAAGGCCAACTTCGACCTCGGCGTCCTGCCCGGCGACAAGGCCGAGGCGATCATCGCCGCCGCGGGCGAGGTCTCCGAGGGCCGCCACGACGACGCGTTCCCGATCGACGTCTTCCAGACCGGTTCCGGCACCTCCTCCAACATGAACGCCAACGAGGTGATCGCGTCCTTGGTGGCGCGGGCGGGTGGCGACGTACATCCCAACGACCACGTCAACGCCTCTCAGTCCTCCAACGACACCTTCCCGACCGCGATCCACGTCGCGGCCGCCGTCGCCGTCACCGAGCAGCTGCTGCCCGCGATCGACGTGCTGGCCGGCTCGCTCGAGGCGAAGGCCGAGGAGTTCTCCGGACTGGTGAAGTCGGGGCGTACGCACCTGATGGACGCGACGCCGGTCACCCTGGGCCAGGAGTTCGGAGGGTACGCAGCCACCATCCGCTACGCGGCCGAGCGGCTCGAGTCGGTGCTTCCACGATTGCGCGAGCTGGCGCTGGGCGGCACCGCGGTCGGCACCGGCATCAACACGCCCGCCGGGTTCCCGCAGGCGGTGATCGCCGACCTCTCCAACCGCACCGGTCAGCCGTTCACCGAGGCCCGCAACCACTTCGAGGCCCAGGGCACCCGCGACTCGCTGGTCGAGCTATCCGGCGTCCTGAAGACGATCGCCGTCGGCCTGATCAAGATCAACAACGACCTGCGCTGGATGTCGTCGGGCCCCACCACCGGCCTGGCCGAGATCCACCTGCCCGATCTCCAGCCGGGCTCCTCGATCATGCCCGGCAAGGTCAACCCGGTCGTACCGGAGGCCACCTTGATGGTGGCGTTCCAGGTGATCGGCAACGACGCCGCGGTGACCGCCGCCGGAGCCTCGGGCGCCTTCGAGCTCAACGTCGCGATGCCGGTGATGGCCCGCAACGTCCTGGAGTCGATCCGCCTGCTCTCGACCTCGATGACCGTGCTGGCCAAGCGCACCGTCGACGGCATCGTGCCCGTCCCCGAGCGCCTCCGCGCCTACGCCGAGTCCTCCCCCTCGATCGTCACGCCGCTCAACAAGTACATCGGCTACGAGGCCGCCGCCAAGGTCGCCAAGCAGGCCCTCGCCGAGGGCGCCACGATCAGGGACACCGTCATCAAGCTCGGCTACGTCGCCGACGGCACCCTCACTGAGGCTCAGTTGGACGAGGCTCTGGACGTCGAGTCGATGACCCACCCCTGAAACGCCGAGTCGGCTCAGTACCAGCCGACGGACTGGGAGTGGCCCCAGGCGCCGCAGGGGGAACCGTAGCGGTCGTTGATGTAGCCGAGGCCCCACTCGATCTGGGTGGCGGGGTTGGTCTCCCAGTCGTCGCCGGCAGAGGCCATCTTGGAGCCGGGGAGGGCCTGCGGGATGCCGTACGCGCTGGAGGAGGGGTTGGCGGCGGTGTGGTTCCAGCCGGACTCCTTCTCCCACAGCGGCTCGAGGCAGGAGAACTGGTCCATCCCCCAGCCGAAGTCGCCGAGCATCGACTTGGCGATGTCCTTGGGGTTGCGAAGATCGATCTCGATCTCTTCGACGCCGGCGATGGCCCGGACCTCGTTGCCGGCCGACAGCGCGGCCTGCTTGCCGGGGTCGGCGACCTCACGACGGTCACCGGCCGAACGCGACAGGGAGGTCTCGCCGCCGCGGGCAGCGGACTCGGCCTCGATGGCGGCGCGCTGGGCATCGGTGAGCTCGGGGATGTCGGCGGCGGCCGACTCACCCGCGCTCAGCGTCGGGTCGTCGGTGGCTGGCCCGGAGTAGGC
The DNA here is from genome assembly GCF_042719275.1 of Nocardioides sp. NPDC058538. Lineage (NCBI taxonomy): Bacteria > Bacillati > Actinomycetota > Actinomycetes > Propionibacteriales > Nocardioidaceae > Nocardioides > Nocardioides sp. NPDC058538. Next base: position 127,031 of record NZ_JBHXNY010000006.1, read on the forward strand.
CACCCCGCCTGCGACGGCGGCGCCGGTCCCGCCGAGGGCGAGGACGGAGAGGAGGAGGGTTGTCTTGGCGGTCGTACGCGCAGCCTTGTGCGGAACGTCGACAAGCGGATTCGCTGGCGCACCGCGATGTCGCGGGGCGCGATGAACAGGCTTGGTCACGGGCTCTCATTCGGGGGCTGAGGCATTGCAGACCCGCAAACAATGCATGAGCACCCACCTCGTATCAAACCGGACGCACCGTTTGTAGGTCAGAAATGACCGTCCTGAGCATCACTTCCGTAACATGAGTCACAGAAATCACAACGGCCCCAGACCTTACCGGTCTGGGGCCGTTGACGTGACAATGATTACGGCATCACGGGACCACGTTCTCCAGCATCTCGGTGACCAGCGCCGCGATCGGCGAGCGCTCGGAGCGGGTCAGGGTGACGTGGGAGAAGAGCGGGTGGCCCTTCAGCTTCTCGATCACCGCGACCACGCCGTCATGGCGTCCGACCCGGAGGTTGTCGCGCTGGGCGACGTCGTGGGTGAGCACTACCTTCGAGTTGGCGCCGATGCGAGAGAGCACCGTCAGGAGCACATTGCGCTCCAGCGACTGCGCCTCGTCGACGATCACGAACGAGTCGTGCAGCGAACGGCCGCGGATGTGGGTCAGCGGCAGCACCTCCAGCATGCCCCGGTCGATGATCTCGTCGATCACGTCCTGCGTGGTGACCGCGGAGAGCGTGTCGAAGACCGCCTGGCCCCACGGCGACATCTTCTCGCCCTCGGTGCCGGGGAGGTAGCCGAGCTCCTGGCCGCCGACGGCGAAGAGCGGGCGGAAGATCAGCACCTTCTTGTGCTGGTTGCGCTCCATGACCGCCTCCAGCCCGGCGCACAGCGCCAGCGCGGACTTCCCGGTGCCGGCCCGGCCACCGAGGGAGACGATGCCGACCTCGGGGTCGAGCAGCATCTCGAGCGCGATCCGCTGCTCCGCGGAGCGGCCGTGGATCCCGAAGACCTCCCGGTCCCCGCGGACGAGGTGGACCTGCTTGTCGGGGCCGACCCGGCCCAGCGCGGTGCCGCGGTCCGACATCAGCACCAGACCGGTGTGGCAGGGCAGATCGCGGGCCGCGTCGAGCTCGAGGACGCCGTCGTCGTAGAGCTCGTCGAGGGCCGCGGCGGCGACGTCCAGCTCGGCCATCCCGGAGTAACCCGGGTCGGAGTCGTTGATCCGCTCACCGCGGTAGTCCTCGGCCTTGAGCCCGACCGCGGACGCCTTGATCCGCATCGGCAGGTCCTTGGAGACCAGGGTGACGTCGAGCCCGTCACCCTTCAGGTTGCGCGCGACCGCGAGGATCCGGGTGTCGTTGTCCCCGAGCCGGAATCCGCTCGGCAGCGAGGACGGGTCGGTGTGGTTGAGCTCGACACGGATGGTGCCGCCGTCCTCGCCGACCGGGACCGCGGTGTCCAGGCGACCGTGGGTGATCCGCAGCCCGTCGAGCTGCCGGAGTGCGGAGCGGGCGAAGTAGCCCAGCTCCGGATGGTGCCGCTTTCCCTCCAGCTCGGTGATCACCACCACCGGGAGCACGACCTGGTGCTCGGCGAAGCGCGTCATGGCCTTCGGGTCCGAGAGCAGGACGCTGGTGTCGAGAACGAACGTACGCGCTGAGGGCGCCTCGCTCGCGGAGGGAACTCTTCCCGATTCTGGGGCATCCGACGCCGGTGTCGGAGCGGCCGACGTATCGGCCTCGGTGACGTGCTCGTTCGTGGTTGGGTTGGCCACGCGGATCACCTCTCGCGACCGGCTCATACACCCATGAGTCCGGTCATTTCATCACTAATCAGATGGACCGGACGGTGGACCGTCAGTCGGGGTGCCGACCGCCTCACACCCGTCGGGATCGATGAGATCCTGACGCAGGTTCGGTTCGTGACTACTCACGTAACGGGCCTCCAGGTGCGACGGGAATTTGTTCCCCGCCGTTGGTACAACGCTACGACGCCGAACCAACGGTCCGTGGCAACACGAACGATTTTTCTTTGTGAACTCCTGGTGACACCACCGAACTGTTCCGTTCAGCGGTCACCTTCCGAGGCGACGCTCGCGGTGGGCGTAGGCCCGCAGGGCCCGCAGGAAGTCCGTGCGGCGGAAGTCGGGCCAGTAGGCCTCGCAGAAGTAGAACTCCGACTTCGCGCTCTGCCAGAGCAGGAATCCGCCCAGGCGCTGCTCCCCCGACGTACGGATCACCAGGTCGGGGTCGGGCTGGCCCTTGGTGTAGAGGTGGTCGGCGATGTGCTCGACGTCGATGATCTGGGCGAGCTCCTCCAGCGAGGTGCCGCGGGTGGCGTGCTCGTTGAGCAGGGCGCGTACAGCATCGGCGATCTCGCGGCGGCCGCCGTAGCCGACCGCGACGTTGACCAGCATCCCGTCGACGTCCCGGGTCGCCTCCTCGGCGGCCTTGAGACGCTGGGACAGCCAGTCGGGCAGGAGGTCGAGCGCGCCGACCGGGTGCAGCCGCCAGCGGCGTACGTCCGCGAGCGAGTCCACCGCGTCGGCGATGATCTCGAGGAGCGGTGCCAGCTCGTCGGCGGGGCGGTTGAGGTTGTCGGTGGAGAGCAGCCACAGGGTGACCACCTCGATGCCGATCTCGTCGCACCAGGTGAGCAGCGGCTCGATGTTGGCCGCGCCGGCCCGGTGGCCGTGGGCGGTCGACTGGCCGACCTCCTTGGCCCAGCGACGGTTGCCGTCGAGCATCACCCCGACGTGCTTGGGCAGCTTGGAGGAATCGATCTTGCGGAGCATCCGCGCCTCGTAGGCCGGGTAGAGAACCCGACGTACGCCTTCCTTCCAGTCTGCCACGTGCAGAAGGGTATCGGCGCCGTGCCCACATCTCCCAGCGGGACGGGGTTCACCAGGTCTTCAGGTCGAGCCGATAGTCTTGGCCGTTATGAGTGAGATGACAGACGCGATGCGCCTCAAGGTCGGCACGATCACCGACTCGGTCTCCTCGAGCGTTCACGAGGCCCTCCCGAAGCTGCGCGGCTGGATCCATCTGGCCACCGCACCGCTCACGCTCGCGGCCGGCATCGTCCTCATCGTGCTGGCGCCGGCGGGGGCGCCGCGGGTCGGCGCGGCAGTGTTCACCATGGCCGCGCTGCTGCTCTTCACCGTCTCCGCCGTCTACCACCGGGTCAACGCCCTCGGCCGCTGGAACGAGCGCTGGTTCACGATCATGAAGCGCTGGGACCACGCGAACATCATGCTGATGATCGCCGGCTCCTACACGCCGTTCTCGCTGCTCCTCCTCGACGGCGCCACGCAGGTCGTGCTGCTCTCGGTCGTATGGACCGGCGCGATCCTCGGTGTCCTGTTCCGGGTCTTCTGGAACGACGCCCCGCGCTGGCTCTACGTCCCCAACTACATCGCGCTCGGCTGGGCGGCGATCTTCTTCATCCCGTCGTTCTTCACCGGCGCGGTCGCGCTCGGCCTCGGCATCGGCATCGCCACCTTCACGCTGATCTGTGTCGGCGGTGCCCTCTACACCGCCGGCGGCGTCATCTACGGCTTCAAGCGCCCCAACCCCTGGCCTCGCTGGTTCGGCTTCCACGAGGTCTTCCACACCTTCACGATCCTGGCATTCGTCGCGCACTACACCGGCGTCTCGCTGGCGACGTACTCGCTGCGCTGAGGCTGATCCCCGGCGCGTGCCGCGGCCGCGTGCCGGGCGAGCAGCGCGGTGAGGATGCCGGTGGCGGCGAAGAGCCCGCCCAGCACCATCCAGCCGCCGGTGCCGTGGTCGATCGCGGTGGCGGTCACCACCAGGGGCGCGAGCATGTGCGCCAGCGCGTAGCCCATCTGGCTCACGCCCTGGTAGGCGCCGGCACGTTGCTGGTCGGCGAGCTCGAAGGCCAGTCCCCAGCTGCCCGCCTCGCCACGCGTCTCGGCCGCCGAGGACGCCAGCGCGGCGAGCAGCAACAGGCACGTGGCGAACACCGGGCCCGCATAGGCCGCCCCCGCGAAGAGCAGGCAGGCGGCGAGCAGCAGGAACCCGGCGCCTCTCACGGCCCGGCCCGCCGTGGCGATGTCGTGGGTGCCGCGCGAGGCCCGCACCTGGAAGAGCGCGACGTAGACGGTGTTCACCACCAGGAGGAGCGAGACGAGGACCGTCGGCGCGTCGGTGTGGTCGGCAACCCACAGCGGCACCCCGATCGAGGTCACCCCGAAGTGGATCGCCATCACCCCGCTGAGCACGGTCGCGGTCACATAGGTGCGGTCACGCAGCGGTGAGGGTCCCGCGGCCATGGTCGGCCCGGAGCCGGCGTCCATGCACGCGGCCAGGCCGGCGACCCGGCGCCTGAGGCCGATGAGCGGCACCGCCGCGAGCGAGGTGAGCACCCCGACGAGCACCATCGTGGCGCGATAGGCGGCCCCGGTGTCGACCGCCAGGGCCAGGGCGGCGAGCAGGGTGCCGACGCCGATCATCACGTTCATGACCACGCGCAGCCGGGCACGTACGGCGACCCGGTCAGGGCCGTCGAACCAGCGCGCGACCAGCGTCGACTGGGCGCTCGACTGGAAGCCTCGCGAGGCCGAGACCCACGTCGCGACCAGCACGAACGCGGCGACGTCACGCGCCAGGGCGTAGGCGAGCAGGGCGATGCCGTAGCTCGCCATCGCCCACAGCTGCACCCGGTCGGCGCCCCACCGGTCGCTGAGCCGCCCGCCTGCGTACGTCGCCACGACGCCGACTCCCCCGGCGAGGGTCAGGCCGATGCCGACGGTCACCGCCGAGAGGCCGATCGTGCGGGTGAAGTAGAGCGCGCTGACCGCGAAGAACATGCCGCGGGCGAGCGAGAGGGCGGCGACCGCGCCGACGAGCGGGCGCTCGACCGGGTCGCTGGGAAGGCGGATCATGGGCCAGTTGTCGCACCCAGCACCCGCGCGCGCTAACGATGTAGCGTATTGCTTCATGATCAGGTACGAGCTGGCCGGCCCCGACCTGAGCGAGGTCCGGTTCGCCATCTCACCGCTCAACGAGCTCACCCTCTCGTTGCGAGCGCTGCGCGACCCCGGCCGGTTCCCGCTCCACCTGCCCTGGCTGCGCACGGTCGCCGCGGCGGACCTGGATCGGGAGACCCTGCTCGCGCTGACCAACGAGCGCCTCTGGACACCCGACTTCCTCAACCCGCGACCGCGCAACCCGCTCGCCCGGCTCGAGGACGAGCTCGAGGTGATGGCGGCGACGTCACCGCAGCGCGTACGTGCCGATCTCGACGCGGTCCACTTCGACAGCGGCCCGCCGCCGATCCTGAGCGGACGCCCGCAGGAGGTGCTACGCCGCGTCCTCACCGCTCTCCGCGGCTACTGGGACGCCTGCTTCGAGCCCCACTGGCAACGGATGCGCGCGGTGCTGGAGGCCGATATCGTCCATCGCGGCCGGACGATCGTCCACTCCGGCATGGCGTCGATGTTCGCCGGCATCTCGCCGCGGGTCACCCTTGCCGACGATCTCCTCACGATCCGGCTCACCACGTCGAAGGTCGACTACCGGCGTACGACCGCGGGCGACGGGCTCACCCTGGTGCCCACGCTGTTCAGCCGCAATCCGTCGACGCCGATCTCGCCCGAGGAGCCGCCGGTCATGTTCTACCCGGCACGCGGTCTCGGCACGCTGTGGACCAGCGACCGGCCGCAGGCGCCGCACGCGCTGCGCGACCTCATCGGCGAGACCCGCTCCGGGCTCCTCACCCTGCTGGAGGCTCCGGCATCCTCGACCGAGCTGGCCGTACGCCTCGGGGTGACCCCTACGGCCGTCAACCAGCATCTGCGGGCGATGCGCGCAGCCGGACTGCTGACCTCGGCCCGCCACGGCCGATCGGTGCTCTACCTCCGCTCCGACCTGGGCGATCGCCTCCTCGACGCCGGCAACTGAGAAGGGGCGCGCGGCCATCGGCCCCGCGCCCCTTCCTCGTCATACGAGCCTCACATGTGCAGCGGCTCGACAGTCTTGTCGTCGCCACCCTTGCCGACCCGCGAGTTGCGGTAGCCGTAGAGGAAGTAGATGGCGAAGCCGATCGCCATCCAGACCAGGAACCGCAGCCAGGTCTCGACACTCAGGTTGAGGGTCAGGTAGATGCAGATCAGCGCGGCCACGATCGGCAGCACCGGGCTGAACGGCACCTTGAAGGAGCGCGGCAGGTCCGGGCGGCGCTTGCGCAGGATCGGCACGGCGATCGAGACCAGCGCGAACGCGGTCAGGGTGCCGATGTTGACCATCTCCTCGAGCTGGCCGACCGGGGTGAAGGTGGCCACGATCGCGACGAAGATGCCGATGGTGAGGGTGATCCGGACCGGGGTGCCGGTCTTCGGGTTGACGTGGGCGAACCTCACCGGGAACAGACCGTCGCGGCTCATCGCGAAGACGACCCGGATGGCGCCGATCATCAGGGTCATCACGACGGTGGTCAGACCGGCGACGGCGCCCGCCGAGATCAGGGTCGCGAAACCGCCGCGGCCGACGTCGCGGAACGCGGTGGCGAGCGCGGCCTCGGTATCGATCTGGTCGTACTTCACCATGCCGGTGATGACCAGGGCGACGGCGACGTAGAGGATCGTGCAGATCACCAGCGAGCCGATGATGCCGCGGGGCAGGTCACGCTGGGGGTTCTTGGCCTCCTCCGCGGTCGTGGCGACCACGTCGAAGCCGATGTAGGCGAAGAAGACGACCGACGCGGCGGAGATGATCCCGAGGACACCGAAGGTCTGCGGCTCCAGGCCGAAGGCCCACTGGATCAACGGCTGGTGGATGCCCTCACCGCTGACGGTACCGGCGCGTTCGGGGATGAACGGGTCGTAGTTGGAGCCGGAGACGTAGAACATGCCGGCGACGATGACGAACAGGACGATGAAGAGCTTGACGGCGACGAGCGCGAGGTTGACCCGCAGCGACTCCTTGATGCCGATCGTGATCAGGCCGACCAGGACGATCACGAGCAGCAGCGCGGCCAGGTTGGGCTGACCGAAGTCGGCGTTGGCATCCGGCCCATAGCCTTCGGGCCAGCCGAGGCCGATCTCCTCGAGGAACGTCACCAGATAGCTGCTCCAGCCCTGCGCGACGACGGAGGCACCGAGCACCATCTCCAGGATCAGGTCCCAGCCGATGATCCAGGCGAGCATCTCGCCGAGGGTGGCGTAGGAGAAGGTGTACGCCGACCCCGAGACCGGCACGGTCGAGGCGAACTCGGCGTAGCACAGCGCCGCCAGGCCACAGCAGATCGCGGCGATGATGAAGGAGAAGACCACACCCGGCCCTGCATACTCGGCCGCGGCTCTACCGGTCAGCGTGAAGATTCCCGCTCCGATGATGACGCCGATCCCGAAGACGGTCAGGTCGACGGAGGTGAGCCGCCGTTTGAGCTTGAAATCAGGGTGGTCGGCATCGGCGAGGGACTGCTCGATGGACTTTGTTCGCCAAACAGACATGAGGAATAGCAAACCATCTCGATCGGTGGACTCGATAGGTCGGGGGGCAAACCTTTATCCGCCGCACCGGAAGCTGCTCGCCTCCGAGGCGGGGCCGCCGACGTACGCGGGCCAGGCCGGCCATTCGCACAGCGGCCGCGTCCGGGCGGCTCCGGCGTTGCCGTCGGCGACCACCTGGTTCTCGCCCGGCGCGACGCCCCGCTCGGCCCACTTCTCCAGGGCCGTGAGCGAGTCGTACGAGGCGGAGAAGGCGACCGGGGCGAAGTTGGCGTGGTTGGCTCCGGACACCAGATAGAACCGGGAGAACCCCTCGGTCGCCCGCTTGCCCATCACCCGCTGGACGCGCTGGTAGTAGTCGATCGTGGAGCGGTGGCTGACCAGCTCGTCGGCGGCCCCGTGGACCATGATCAGCCTGCCGCCGGAGCGGGCGAACGGGCGCAGGTCGGCGTCGTTGACGTCCTGCAGCGCGGTCAGCTCGCTGATCCGGCGCTGCCACTTCCCCGGCGCGGCCGGGTCGATCGCGAAGGGGCTGATCTGCGGGTCGCGGGCGACGAAGTACTTGGCCCACTGGTTCCAGAACTGCATGCCGTAGCCGGCGGTCACCGGCATCGGGTCGGCCGGCGCGATGGTGCCGAAGCCGAGGACCGGCGTCGACATCCGTGCCCCGGACAGCAGCGGGAACCCGGGGTAGCCCCGCTCCCCGCTCGCCACCCGGTAGGGCAGCCGCCAGCTGCTGTCGGCGACCACCACCGCGTCCACCTGCTCGCGGGAGAGGCAGGTGTCCTCGGGCGTCTCGCCCTCGCCGCACAGCAGCGACTCCGGGTCGAAGTCGCAGCCGGCCTCGTCGGAGATCACTCCGTCCGCGAGCCCGTCGCCGCCGTCGCAGGCGGCCAGGACCCGCTGCGCCACGAGGTCCTGCTGCGCCTTCGACGGGAACGCACCGGGCTTGGCGAACTCGTGGGTGATCCGGCCGAAGAAGAGGTCGAGGGTGGCGGCGTTCCAGGCGGGGTAGGCGGAGATCACCCCGTCGAAGTCGCGCGGCCAGCGCTGCGCGACCGCGAGGGCCTCGCGCCCGCCGGTCGAGCCCCCGGCGAAGTAGGTCGTGCCCGGTCCGCGTCCGAATGCCGTCGCGATGACGAACCGGGCGGTGTCGTGCACCTTCTTGAGCGCGTCACCGGAGAAGTTGCGCACCGCCTCGTCGTTCTGGCCGAACCAGCCGTCCAGGCTGGCGATCGGGTGGCGGCCGGTGTCGGCCTGATGGCCGGAGTCGCTGGCGTAGGTGGCGTAGCCGCGTCCGAGCGGGGTGCGCTGGTCGACCGGCCCGAAGGGCACGTTCTGAGCGAGGTTGGGGACGGTGCCGTTGTAGCCGCCACCACCGAACATCATCGACTTCCCGTTCCACCCCTGCGGCAGCGCCAGGCCCATCCGGATGTCCGGAGCGGCGGGGTCGACCGGGTGGATCGCGACGTCGGCGCGGCAGTAGGCCGGGAGCGCGGTCGGGCCGGTCCCGGAGGCCGGCATCGATGTCGTCGCGGTGACCTCGGCACCGGTGGTCGGCAGGCCGATGCGGTGGGCGGGGATCATCAGCCCGACCAGCGACTCGCAGGCGACGGCCGTGGACGGGGCGGCAGACGCGGGCGTCTGACCGGCGACCAGGGCCGCGGCGGCGAGGGCGAGCGAGGAGCCGACGGTCAGGGATCTGCGTACGAGGGTGGGGGCCATTGCTCCAGGATCGCGACGCGGTGTGACCTGCGCCATGTGGCCGCCGCACACAACTCCGGTGCGCGCGATGTGGCCAGCCGAGAGTGGAGCACCGAGAGGCCGGCATGGGGACGAGCCACACAACGGATGGGTCCAGTGTGTCCCGAACCCCTATGGCGTACGTCTCACCACTTCCCTAGCGTCGCCCCTGTGACGAGCACCACACCGGCGCCGAGGTGCGCACTACGGACCGAGGGTCTCACCAAGGACTTCCGCGGCTTCCGCGCGGTCAGCTCCGTCGACCTGGAGGTCGCCGAGGGCACCGTACACGCGCTCGTCGGCCCCAACGGCGCCGGCAAGACGACCCTGTTCAACCTGCTGACCGGGTTCCTCAAGCCCACCGGCGGACGGATCACGGTCTTCGGTGACGATGTCACCGGGATGGCACCGGAGCGGATCACCCGCCACGGGGTGGCCCGCTCCTTCCAGATCACCAGCCTCTTCGAGAACCTCACCCCACGCGAGCACGTCGAGATCGCGCTCCAGGGGCTGACCAACCAGGGGCTGAAGTTCTGGCGCTCGGAGAAGCTGCTCGGGCGCCGCCGCGAAGAGGTCGACCGGCTGCTGGCCGAGGTCGGCCTGACCGAGCTGGCCGACAAGCCGACCGGGCTGATGGCGTACGGACAGAAGCGGGCGCTCGAGCTCGCCCTCGTCCTCGCCGTCGAGCCCCGGCTGCTGCTCCTCGACGAGCCGACGGCAGGGATGGGCATCGAGGACGTGGACCGCACCATCGAGCTCGTCCGGCGCATCGCCATCGGGCGCACCGTGGTCTTCGTCGACCACAACATGCACGTCGTCGCCCACCTCGCCGACCGGGTCACCGTCCTGCAGCAGGGCGCGGTGCTCGCCGAGGGGCCCTACGACGAGGTGCGCGCGGACCCGCGCGTCATCACCGCCTACCTCGGAGAGGCTCACAGTGCTTGAGGTAGAGAAGCTGAGCGCGTGGTACGGCGAGGCGCAGGCCCTGCGCGAGGCCACCCTGAGCGTCGGCGCGGGCGAGGTCGTCACCCTCGTCGGCCGCAACGGCGCCGGCAAGACCACGCTCGTACGCTGCCTGATGGGCCTCCACAAGCACCTGACCGGGTCGATCCGGCTCGACGGCCGAGAGATCACCTCGCTGCCCGCGCACAAGCGGGCGCGCGCGGGGCTCGGCTGGGTGCAGGACGACCGCGGCATCTTCGCCAACCTGAGCGTGGAGGAGAACCTCCTGCTTCCGCCTCGCGTCTCCGAGTCGGCGTGGACGTTGGAGCAGGTCTACGACGCCTTCCCGGCTCTCGGCAGCCGCCGGCGAGCGGGTGGCACGACGCTCTCGGGCGGTGAGCAGCAGATGCTCGCCGTCGCCCGGGTGCTCCGCACCGGTGCCCGCCTGCTCCTGCTCGACGAGCCCTCCGAGGGGCTGGCCCCCGTCATCGTCGCCCAGATCGGCGACATCGTGCGGACCGCGAAGCAGTCCGGGATCGGCGTGCTCCTGATCGAGCAGAACGTACGTTTCGCCGCCACCGTCGCCGACCGCCACTACCTGCTCGCCCAAGGCCGCCTGGTCGAGAGCCTCGACAACGACGAGTTCGTCGAACGTCAGGACGAGCTACTCGAACACCTCGGGATCTGACGTACGTCCCCAGAGATCGAGCACAGCCCTACCCCACGAGGAGAGACACGATGAACAAGCGACGCACAGCCGCCGGCGCCTCGATACTGATGGCAGGCGTCCTGGTCACCGCAGGCTGCGGAGCCGGCGGGCCGAGCGCGAGCGGGGGCGACTTCACCGACGACAAGGTGGTTCTCGCCCTGCTCAACGACGCCTCCGGTGTCTACAAGGACGTCTCCGGCCCCAACTCGAAGATCGCGATCCAGATGGCGATCGACGACTACCAGGAGAAGTACGGCGACGAGGCCGTCGTCGACGACATCGAGGTGACCTCTGCCGATCACCAGAACGAGCCTGATATCGCCAACACCAAGGCCCAGGAGCTCTACGACCGCGAGGGCGCCGACGTGATCCTGGACGTGCCGACCTCGTCGGCGGCGCTGGCCGTCGCTACGCAGGCGAAGAACAAGAAGAAGCTCTACATGAACATCGGCGCCGGGACGACCGAGCTCACCGGCGCGCAGTGCAACAAGTACACCTTCCACTACGCCTACGACACCTGGATGCTGGCCAACGGCACCGGCACCGTCGTGACCGAGGAGGGCGACAAGAACTGGCAGCTGATCTACCCCGACTACGCCTTCGGCCAGGACATGGTGAAGTCGTTCACCGGCGCGATCGAGAAGGGCGGCGGCAAGGTCGCGGGCACGATCGCGACGCCGTTCCCGAACGACAACTTCGCGACGTACATCACCAAGGCGGGAGCCGCGAAGCCGCAGGTCATCGGCACCATGCACGCCGGTGGCGACCTGATCAACCTGGTCAAGCAGTACAACGAGTCCGGGCTCAAGGACCAGGGCATCGACCTGGCCGTCGGACTGATGTTCATCTCCGACATCCACTCGCTCGGCGTCGAGGCGTTCGAGGGCACGATCTTCACCGACGCCTGGTACTGGAACCTCGACGAGAAGTCCCGCGAGTGGGCCGACCGCTTCATGGAGGAGACCGGCGACAGGCCGACGTACGCCCACGCGGGCAACTACTCGGCGGCGACGCAGTATCTCGAGGCGGTCCAGGCGGCCGGCACCGACGACGCCGACAAGATCGTCGAGGAGCTCGAGGGCAAGAAGGTCGAGGACATGTTCCTGCGCAACGGTGAGATCCGCGCCGAGGACCACCGGGTCATCCACGACGTCTACCTGGCTCGGGTCAAGGGCCCGGCCGACGTCAAGGAGGACTGGGACTACGAGGAGATCATCAAGACCATCCCGGCCGAGGAGGCGTTCCGTCCGGCGGCCGAGTCCGGCTGCTCGCTGTAGGCGGCGAGGTCTAGAGGGATTGGTATGAACGCGGTTCTGCAGTACACCGTCCAAGGGCTCGCGGCCGGCAGCTTCTACGCTCTGGCCGCGCTCGGGCTGGCAGTCATCTTCGGGGTGCTGGGCGTGGTCAACTTCGCCCACGGCGCCTTCTACATGCTGGGAGCGGTCGCCGCCGCGGTGCTCCTGGACACCGTCGGGATGAGCCTGTGGCTGGCGCTGATCGTGGTGCCGCTGCTGATGCTGGTCTTCGGGATGCTGGTCGAGCGGCTGCTGGTGCAGTGGCTGCTGCCGCTCGACCCGCTCTACAACCTGCTGCTCACCTTCGGGCTGACACTGCTGCTGGTCGACCTGGTCAAGCGCCGCTACGGCGTGAGCGGCCTGCCCTACGAGCGCCCCGCCGCACTCGACGGACGGGTCGAGCTGGCCGGGGTCGGGCTGCCGATCTACCAGCTCTTCGTGATCGGTGTCGCGCTGCTCGTCTGCCTCGGCGTCTGGCTGCTGATGACACGTACGCGGGTGGGCATGATCGTCCGCGCCGCGACCGAGCGGCCCGAGCTCGCCGGTGCGCTCGGGATCAACGTCGGGCGCTGGGTGACACCGGTCTTCGGTTTCGGCGTCGCGCTCGCCGGGCTGGCCGGGGTGCTGGCGGCACCGTTCCGTGCGATCACCGCCGAGATGGGCAGCGACTTCATCATCATCCTGTTCGCGGTCGTGGTGATCGGCGGGCTCGGCTCGATCGTGGGCGCCGTCGTCGGCGGCTTCCTGGTCGGGCTCGTGGAGGCGTTCGGGCAGGCGTACGCACCGACGTTCTCGCAGGTGCTCATCTTCGTGCTGATGGCCGTGGTCGTCCTGGCCCGGCCGGCCGGGCTCTTCGGCCGAGAGGAGGCGACGGCATGACGTCCATCGCTACGGCTGGTGCGAGCGTCACCGAGCAGCATGCGGCGATCGCGGGCGCACGCCCGTGGCAGCGACTGGTCGTGCTGGCCGTCGGGCTGGTGGTGGCGCTCGCGCTGCCGTGGTTCGTCTATCCGCCGGTGGCGATGGACATCGCCGCGTGGGCGCTCTTCGCGGTGGCCCTCGACCTGCTGCTGGGCTACTGCGGGCTGCTCTCGTTCGGCCATGCCGCGTTCTGGGGCGGATCCGCCTATGCCACCGGGCTGATCGCGATCCATCTCGGTGTGCCGTTCCCGGTGGCGGTCCTCGGCGGGGCGCTCTTCGCGATGCTCCTGGCGGTGCCGATCGGCTACCTGTCGGTGAAGCGGTCCGGGATCTACTTCGCGATGGTCACCCTCGCCTTCGCGCAGATGCTCTTCTTCATCGCCAACCAGGCCTCCTCGCTCACAGGAGGGGAGAACGGGCTCCAGGGCGTGCCGCGCTCCTTCTTCGGGATCGAGGCCGTCGAGACCGACTCGTTCTTCTTCTACTACGCGGCGCTGCCGATCATCCTGCTCGGGATGTGGGTCGCCTGGCGGATCGTCCACTCCCCCTTCGGACGGGTGCTGGTCGCGATCCGCGACAACGCACCGCGGGCCCGGGCGCTGGGCTACGACGTCGAGCGCTACAAGCTGATCGTCTTCGTGCTCTCGGCCGGGCTCTCCGGGCTGGCCGGCGGCGTCTTCGCCGTCTCGCACGGCTTCGTCGCGCTGCCCGAGCTGCACTGGGCCACCTCCGGCGAGGTCGTACTGATGACCGTGCTCGGCGGGATAGGCACCCTGTGGGGCGGCGTCATCGGCGCCGGGCTGATCGTGATGCTCGCCGACTACCTGGCCTCGTCCGGGTTCGACGGGATCGGGATCGTCACCGGCGCCGTGTTCGTCACCGTGGTGCTGCTCTTCCGTCGCGGGATCTGGGGCACCGCCCGCCACCTCTGGCTGACCCGTCGTCGTTCCTGAGCCTGCTCTAGGCGACCAGCTGATGGAGCCGGAGCGCCAGCTGCACCTCGAGCTGGCGCTCCGGCTCCTGCCAGCCCTTGCCGAGCAGCCGGGTGACCCGCTCCAGGCGCTGGGTGACCGTGTTGACGTGCACGTGCAGCGCGCCGGCGGTGCGGGTGAGGTTTCGGTCGGCGGCGAAGTAGGCCCGCAGCGTCTCCACCAGCTTCGACCCCTTCGCGGTGTCGTAGTCGATCACCGGACCCAACCGCGAGGTGACGTACGCCGCCGGGTGGCCGTCGGAGCCGAGCAGGAGCCCCACGAAGCCGAGGTCCTGGGCGGTGACCACCTGTCCCTCGCGCCCCAGGGTCATCGCGGCCGCCAGGCAGCGGCGAGCCTCGTCGTAGCCCTTCACCACGGCGTCGGGACTGCTCAGCGGTCCCGGCACCGGGCCGGCGGCGCCGACCGTCACCGGCGCACCGGCGGACAGCCGCAGCCCCTCGACCACCAGCTCGCCGGCGGCGCGGGCGTCGCAGTCGGGGAAGATCAGCACGACCTGCCCCTGCCGCACGGCCGCGAACCCGTCGTGGGTGGCGGCGACGAACGTGGCCGCCTGACCGACCCGGGCTCGGTCGCCGGGGACGTTCGCCACCACCACGGCATAGGGCCGGGACAGATCCGCCTGCAGCAGCCGGCCGCGTTCGCGCAGCGTCTCGGGGTCCGGAGTGGTGCCGGAGAGGAGCTCGTCGAGGAGCTCGCCGCGTACGCGTCCCTCGGCCTCGGCGACGCTGCGGCGGAAGAGCAGCAGCAGCGCCGTCACCAGCGCCGCCCGCTCCAGGATCCGCTGGTCGCCATCGTCCAGATCCCCGTCGTCGCGGTCGACCTCGCGCGGGCCGAGCAGCATCGAGCCGAGCTGCTCGGCGCCGGCGAGGACCGGGGTGGCGTAGATGTCGCCGCTGCCGGCGGTGCGGCTCAGGTCGAGGCTGCGCCTGGTCACGGCCGCTTCGTAGTCGGAGACGGGCTCGCCCGGGGCGCTGCTGGCGATGGTCTCGCCGCTCAGGTCCAGTAGCACAACCCGGGCTCCGAGGACCTCGGCGACACTGCGTACGACATCGTCGACTCCGCCGCCCTCGACGACGATCCGGGTGAGCCGGTCATGGGCGTCGGCGGCGCGCTCCACCGTCTCGTTGCGCGTCTGCAGCTTGCGGGTGGTCACCTCGAGCTCGGCGACCGCGGCGCGGGTCTCCTCCAGCAGCCGGGCCTTGTCCACGGCGATCGCGGCGTGGGCCGCCAGGGAGACGAGCAGCGCGCTCGCCTCGGCTCCGAAGGGACGTACGGTGCGGTTGGCGGCGAAGAGGACGCCGATGACCTGGGTGCCGAGCAGGAGGGGTACGCCGATGATCGCGCGGATGCCCTCGCCGCTGACCGCGCCGTCGATGTCCGGGGCGTGCCGGAACCGCTCGTCCGGGATGTAGTCGGCGGTCGAGTAGGGCTTCATGGTCTGGGCGACCAGGCCGCCGAGCCCGATGCCGTAGGGGATCCGGGTCGAGCGGAAGGCCGCGGTCAGGATCCCCTCGGTCACCCGCATGTACTCGCCGCGACGCTCGTCGTTGAGGGTCAGGTAGGCGACGTCGCTGTTCAGCAGCTGCCTCGCCCGGGTGACGATCGCCTGCAGCACCGCTTCCAGGTTGGTCAGCATCGCCAGGTCGTTGGCCGACTCGAACAGCGCCCCCAGCTCACCCTCGCGCCGACGACGCGCCTCCAGGGTCGCCCTGACCTGCAGCGCGAGCCTCTTGGCGTAGTCGATCCGCTCCTGCTCCTCGGCGCTCGCCCCCGCCGCTCGCGCGGCCTGCGACGGTCCCTCGAAGTCGGCCTCCGCGGCATCCCCGGCCAGCAGCTCCAGGAACGCGACCACATCGACCGTCATGTGACCGAAGTTACACTTCTACGCGCGCACCGACATAGGGGATCACCACATAGTTGCCCGGGATCAGGTATGGGTTCTCGCCAGATCCCTTCGACAAGCCCTTCGACAGGCTCAGGAGGGCCCTCAGGAGATCGCCTCCACGGCGGTGACGGGACGCTCGCAGACGAACCCCCGACAGACGTACGCCGCCGCCTTCCCACCCACGGGAGTGCGGCCGCTCAGCAGCGGGATGTCGTCGCGAGCCTCGTCGGCGACGACCACCACCGCGCCCGGCTTGCGTCGGGCCGCGGTCTCGAGGGCGTCGCGGTCGGGTCCCGACGGCCCGACGACCGCGATCTCGAGCGGGCCGTCGGCCAACGTCACCGCGGCCGCCAGCGACCAGCCGGCGAACCGGGGCGCTTTGGTCATCAGGTTGCTCGTGGCCGCGAGCGCCTCCTCGGCGGCCGCGCGGTAGCGGCCCTCTCCGGTCAGCGCGTGGGCGGTGACGAGCGCATGGACCATCGCACTGGTGCCGCTGGGGCTCGCGTTGTCGGAGGGGTCCCGGGGCCGGGTGACCAGCGCCTCCGCGTCGTCGGCGGTGTCGTAGAAGCCGCCGTCCTCGGAGCGGAAGTGGGTCAGTGCGGTGTCGAGCAGCGCCGTCGCCCGGTCGAGCCACGTGGCGTCGCCGGTCGCCTGGGTCAGGCTCAGGAACCCCGATGCGACGCAGCCGTAGTCCTCCAGCACTCCCGCGTGCGCGCCGGCCACGCCGTCGCGGCTGACGCGGAGGAGGCGGACTGTGTTGGTTTCGACACCGGCTCGCTGGCGCTCGCCGGGCTCAACCGACGGTAGTTCGCTGGTCGAGCCGCCGGAGCCGCTATGCGACCGAGTGAGGTCGCCCGGCGAGCTTGCTCGTCCGGGCGCGCCGAGCGAGGGAGCAACCGAGCGAAGCGAGGTCGGCGGAGGCGTGCCGAGACCAACACAGTGCTCGTCCCACAGCAGTCCCCCCGCAGCGAGTGCCGCGTCGAGGTAGCGCGACTCCCCCAGCAGCAGCCCGGCATCGACCAGCCCGCTGATCGCCAGCCCGTTCCAGGCCGCGACGACCTTGTCGTCGCGGGCGGGGCGCACCCGCTCCGCACGCGCCGCCAGGAGCCGCGCCTTGACCGACTCGAGCCGCTCGGTGTCGTCGGGCCGGTGGCGCAACTGGAGGGTCGAGGCACCTTCCTCGAAGGTGCCGGCCTCGGTCACCTCGAAGACCTCCGCGGCCCAGGCTCCGTCCTCGGCGCCGAGGACGTCGACGAGCTCGCCCGGGGTCCAGACGTAGAACTTCCCCTCGACCCCTTCGCTGTCGGCGTCGAGCGCGGAGGCGAACCCACCCTCGGCGGTGCCGAGCTCGCGGATCATCCAGTCGGCGCTCTCCCGGGCGACCCGGTCGCCGAGCTCGGTGCCGAGGCGGGCGTAGAGGCCGACCAGCTGGGCGTTGTCGTACAGCATCTTCTCGAAGTGCGGAACGACCCAGCCACGGTCGACGGCATAGCGCGCGAACCCGCCCCCGACCTGGTCGTAGATCCCGCCGCCGGCCATCGCGGCCACGGTCCTCGAGAGCATGTGCGAGACCCGCGAGTCCGCCCCGAGCGCGCCGGCCGCCCGCCGCAGGAACTCCAACACCATCGACGGCGGGAACTTCGGAGCACCTCCGAACCCGCCCGCCATCGGATCGAACTCCCCCGCCAGCGTCTCGACCGCGGCATCGACGTCGACCTGCCAGTCGCCCGCGGCCCCGGCCGCCCCGGAGATGTTGGCCAGGTGCTGACGTACGTTCTCCGCCACCGCCCCGATCTCCGAGCGCCGCTGCGTCCACGCCTCCGAGAGCGCCTGCAGCACCTGCGTGAACGCCGGCTGCCCGTGGCGAGGCATGTCGGGGAAGTAGGTGCCCGCGAAGAACGGGTTGCCGTCGTGGTCGAGCACGACCGTCATCGGCCACCCGCCCGACCCCGTCATCGCCGTCGTCGCCGCCATGTAGACCGCGTCCACATCCGGCCGCTCCTCCCGGTCGACCTTGATGTTGACGAAGTGCTCGTTCATGTACGCCGCGGTCGTCTCGTCCTCGAACGACTCGTGAGCCATCACATGGCACCAGTGGCAGGCGGCGTACCCGACCGACAGCAGCACCGGCACGTCGCGCTCGCGCGCTTCGGCGAACGCCTCGGGTGACCACTCCCACCAGTCGACAGGGTTGTCCTTGTGCTGCTGGAGATACGGGCTCGTCGCTGCGCCAAGTCGGTTCACGGTTCCATGATCCCGCAGGCCCAAGCGGGGGCTCAGTCCTCGAGCGGACCCAGGGACGGCCCGGCGACGAACCGGGCCGTCGGATCGGCGAGCACCTCAAGCTCCAGTACGACCAGCTCGTTGCCTTCGGGACGCAGCACCGGGCCCGGCACGAAGAGAGTGCGCTGCGGCCCGCGGCGCCAGTAGCGGCCCAGGCAGAAGCCGTTGATCCAGGCGATGCCCTTGCCCCAGGCGGTGGTGTCGAGGAAGAGGTCGACGTGGGGCTCGGCCGAGAAGAGTGCGCGCCACGCGGTGGGCCCGACTCCGGAGCCACGGCCGTCCGGTGGGCCGGTCTCCCACAGGCGCGGCACCCGGTCGAGGTCGATGGCCAGGACCTCCCAGTCCGTGAGCGGCACCCCGTCGAGCAGAGCCGGCCCGACCAAACCCTTGTGCTCACCGATGCGGGCGCCGTAGTTGACCCGGCCCTGGTCCTCGACGACCAGCTCCAGTCCGCGCCCACGCGGGAGCGCGATCGCCCGCTCGTCGTGCTCCCGCTCGAGGACGCCGACCGGAGCGCCGTCGAGGAAGACGGCCGCCCGGTCACGGACCTCGCCGAGTGCGAGGACGCCCGGGCGGTCGCCCGGCAGCTCGGTCCGGTAGACGGCCAGACGAGTGTCCGTCTCCAGCTCGTCCAGCACCGGCAGCGACTCCCAGCTGCTCCAGGAGCCCCATCGCGCCGGGTCATCGAGCAGCCGGACCGGCTCGCCCAGCTCCACCGTCTGCTCGGGCGCGGGACCGGCCAAGCCCGGGACCTCGGCCGGCACCGGCGCATAGCGAGAGATGACCTCGCGGAACGCGAAGTACTTCGCGGTCGGGTTCCCGGCCTCGTCCAGGGGAGCGTCGTAGTCGTACGAGGTCACCGTCGGCCGGTAGATCCCCTTGTCGTTGGCCCCGCTGGTCAGGCCGAAGTTCGTGCCGCCATGGAACATGTAGACGTTGACCGAGGCGCCGGCCGCGAGCAAGGCGTCGAGCTCTTCGGCGGCCCGCTCGACGGGGGTGGTGTGGTGCCGGCCTCCCCAGTGGTCGAACCAGCCGTCCCAGAACTCCATGCACATCAGCGGCCCGGTCGGCTGGTGGTCGCGGAGGGTGCGCAGGCGGTTCACGCTGTCCGACCCGAAGGAACTGGTACGCAGCACCCCGTCGAGGCCACCGGCGGCGAGCATGGCATCGACGGGCTGGTCCACGGTGACCAGCGGCACGCCGATGCCGGCGCCGCGGATGATGTTCGCGATTGCCTGCAGGTAGTCCTGGTCGTCACCGTACGCGCCGTACTCGTTCTCCACCTGGACCAGCAGCACGGGTCCGCCCAGGTCGACCTGGTGCGGGCGCACGAGCGCCAGGACCTGGTCGAGGTACTTCTCGACCTCGTCGAGGAAGCGCGGCTCGTGGCGGCGGATCCCGACGCCCGGCTCCCGGAACAGCCAGGGCGGCAGCCCGCCGTTGTCCCACTCCGCACAGATGAACGGCCCCGGACGCACGATCGCGTGCAGGCCGGCCTCTCCCACCAGGCGCAGGAACCGCGGCAGGTCGAGGATGCCGTCGGTGTCGAAGACGCCCGGGCGAGGGCTGTGCGCGTTCCACGGCACGTAGGTCTCGATGGTGTTGAGGCCCATCAGCCTGGCCTTCTCGATCCGGTCCGCCCAATGGTCAGGATGGACCCGGAAGTAGTGCAGCGCGCCGGACAGGATCCGGAACGGCTCACCGTCGAGGAGGAAGTCGGTCTCGCCGATCGTGAACTCGGGCATGCCTACCTCTCGCGAGGGACCGACAGCCGCCGTTCCGCGATGTGCGGCGGCTGTCGGTCCTTTCCAGTCGTGGGTCAGTTGACGCTGAAGCCCTGCTCGTTGCCGTACTTCACGAGCGCTTCCTGCCAGGCTCCCAGCCCTTCGTCGAGGGCGGTGTGGGTCTGGTAGGACTTGCCGACGGTGTCGCCGTAGATCGTGTCGGCGTAGAGCTGGTAGGGCAGGTACTGCCAGCCCTCGACCACCTGGGTGGCTGCTTCGGTGAGCACCTGGTTGACCTGCTGGCCACCGAAGTAGTCGAGCTTCTTGTCGACGAACGCCGGGTCCTGCAGGTCCGCGACCGTGGCCGGGAAGCCGCCGCTCTCCAGGAACGGCTCGACGCCCTCCTCGTGGTTGAGCCAGCGTACGAACGCCGCCGCCAGCGCGGGGTTCTTGCTCTGCTCCAGCACCGACTGGGTGCTGCCGCCGTTCTCGGCGGTCACCGGCTGGCCGTCGTACGTCGGCATCGGTGCGGCCCGCCACTTGCCCGCGCCATCGGGCACGGACTGCTCGAACACGCCTGGTGCCCAGGCACCGAGACCGATGGACGCGATGGTCCCGTCTCCCAGCGCCTTGTACCACTCCTCGGTCCAGCCGGGGATGGTGCAGACCAGCTCGTCCTCGATGAGCTGGTTCCACACGCCCGTCCACTTCTGCGTGCCCTCGTCCTGCAGGTCGATCGTGACGCTCTCGCCGTCGGACTCGAACGGCGTGCCACCGGCCTGCCAGATCATGCTGGTGGTGAACCCGGCGTCACCGCTGTCGTTGGTGATGCACTGCGACGGGTTCTCCTTCTTGATGGTCCGGGCGGCCTCGACGTACTCGTCCCAGGTGGTCGGCACCTCGAGCTTGTGCTCGTCGAAGACCTGCTGGTTGTAGAAGAGCGCCATCGGGCCGGAGTCCTGCGGCAGCCCGTAGAGGCCCTCGCCGGCCTGCACCGAGGCCCAGGTCGACGGCGTGTAGTCCGACTCGAATTCGTCGAAGCCGTACTGACCCAGTTCGACCAGGTCGCCGGGCAGCGCGAACTGCGGCAGCGCCTTGTACTCGACCTGCGCCACGTCGGGGCCGCCGGAGCCGGCCTTGATCGCATTCTGCAGCTTCGTGTAGTGGTCGTTGCCGGTGCCGGCGTTCACGAGCTTCACGTCGACATTCGGGTACTGGTCCTCGAACGCCGCCACCTGAGCCTCGGCGGACGGGGTCCACGTCCAGTAGGTGATGGTGCCCCCGTCCTCGAGAGCAGCGTCGAGGTCTGCGGCCGTACCTCCGCCTCCGCCGCCTCCGCCTCCGTCGTCCGAGCCGCAGCCGGCGAGCACGGAGGCGGCGGTGAGGGCTGCCGCGACAAGGGCGATCCGGCGGGATCTGCGCCCATTGATGATCAACATGGCGTTCCTTTCATTTCACTGTTTGACGCTTCCCGCGCTCAGGCCGGACTGCCAGAACCGCTGGAGGAGGATGAAGGCGATGACGAGCGGGACGATGGTCAGCAGGGATCCGGTGACCACCAGGTTGTAGACGGGCTGCGCGTTCGCGCCCGTCGCCTGGGCGCTCCACTGGGTGAGGCCCACGGTGAGCGGGTAGAGCTTCGGCTCGCTCAGCATGATCAGTGGCAGGAAGTAGTTGTTCCACGTCGAGACCACGGCGAAGAGCAGCACCGTGACGATGCCGGGAGCGAGCAGGCGCAGGGTGACCGTGAAGAAGATCCGGATCTCGCCGGCACCGTCGATGCGCGCCGCCTCGAGCAGCTCGTCCGGCACGGCGTCCGCGGCGTAGACCCACATCAGGTACAGGCCGAACGGGCTGATCAGCGAGGGGATGATGATCGCCCAGACCGTGTTGGTGAGCCCCATGTTCGAGAACATCAGGAACGTCGGGACGGCCAGCGCGGTGCCGGGCACGGCCACCGCGCCGATGATGACGGCGAAGACCGTCCGGCGTCCGGGGAAGCGATATTTGGCCAGGCCGTAGCCCGCCGCGGTGGCCAGCAGGGTCGCGCCGCCGGCACCCACCACGACGTAGAGAAGGGTGTTCGCCAGCCAGCGCAGGAAGATGCCGTCGCGGTAGGTCAGCGTGTCGCGGATGTTGCTGAAGAGCGCGAACTCGTCGCCGACCCACAGCCCGGGGCTCGAGAACAGATCCTCCTGTGTCTTGGTGGCGCTCAGGATCAGCCACGCCAGCGGCACCAGCGTGTAGACGAGGAACAGCGCCATCAGCGCGGTCACCAGCGGCGACCGTCGCGGCGCCAGCGGCGACGTGCTCACCCGGCCCGTCACTTCATCGCCTCTCGTGCGCCGCGGAGCTGGACGGCGTACGCGATCACCGCGGTCAGCAGGCCCATCACGATCGCGACCGTCGCCGAGTAGTTGTACTGCTGTCCGCCGAAGGACAGGTTGTAGGCATAGAGGTTCGGTGTGTAGTAGGTCGTGATGATGTTGGGTTCCAGCGTGCGCAGGATGTTCGGCTCGTTGAAGAGTTGGAAGGTCCCGATGATGGAGAAGATCGTGGCGATCAGGATGGCCCCGCGCAGGGCCGGGATCTTGATCGAGAGCACGGTCCGCAGCGCCCCGGCGCCGTCGAGCGCGGCGGCCTCGTAGATCTCGCCGGGCACGGTGCGCAGCGCGGAGTAGAAGATCAGCATGTTGTAGCCCACGAACTCCCAGGTCACGATGTTGGCGATCGAGGCGAGCATCCAGTTGCTGCTGAGGGGCACGATCGAGGTGCCGAACAGGTTGTTGAGGTCGGCGGCCAGCCCGAAGTTGGTGCCGTACATGAACCCCCACATCAGGACGGCGACGACGCCGGGGACGGCGTAGGGCAGGAAGATCACGAGCCGGAAGAAGCTCGTGCCGTAGAGCCGGGCGCTGTCGATGGCCAGCGCGGCCACCAGGGCGAGGCCGAGCATGATCGGCACCTGTACGACGAAGAACAGCAGGACCCGCAACGAGCCGTCCCAGAACTTGTCGTCGGTGAACACGTCGACGTAGTTGTCCAGGCCGACGAACTCCGTGGTGCCGAAGAACGCCTGTGCACGGAAGAGGCTGAGGTAGGCGGCGTAGCCGATCGGCGCCAGGAAGGTCAGCGCGAAGACCGTCAGGAACGGGCCGACGAAGATCCACCCCTTCGTGTCGGTGCGCGACCACCGGCGACCGGGCACGGGCGGTCGCCCAGCACCGAGGGTCTCCCGGCTTCTCTGCAACTGGGTCACGGTCCCGCCTCCCTTCACCGCCTTTCCGTGGCGGCCTGTTAACGTCAACAGGTACAGTGACGTACGACACATGTTGACGTCAACAGGTTGGCGGAAGGATTATTCGGTCCATGGCGACAGAGAGCACGGCCCGCGGACCAGCGACACGGCGGGGGGCCTCACAGGCCGACGTTGCCCGGATCGCTGGAGTCTCGGGGCAGACGGTCTCGCGGGTCGCGAACGGCGCCCGCTACGTCGACGCGGCCACCCGGGAGCGGGTCCTGTCCGCGATGCGCGAGGTCGGCTACCGGCCCAACCGGGCGGCCCGTGCGCTGCGCAGCGGACGGTTCCAGAGCATCGGCGTGATCGCGTTCGAGCTCTCCAGCGTCGGCACCACCCACACCCTCGACGCGATCGCGGCCGCCGCCACCCAGACCGGGTACGCCATCAACCTGCTGCCGGTGCTCGACGCCACCCAGGACGCCGTTCGAGCGGCGTTCGACCAGCTCGGCGAGCAGGCGGTGGACGGCATCATCATCCTGGTCGAGACGCACCGGCTCGACGGCGTCGCGGTGCCGGAGGGACTGCCGGTGGTCGTGGTCGACTCCAGCGCGGAGTACGACTACCCGATCGTCGACAACGACCAGGCCCTCGGAGCACGGTTGGCCACCGAGCACCTGCTCGACCTCGGTCACGAGACCGTCTGGCACGTCGCCGGGCCCGAGCTGTCCTACTCCGCGCGGCGCCGCTGGACGTCGTGGCAGCAGACGCTCGAGGCACACGGCCGACCTGTGCCGCCGGTGCTGCCGGGCGACTGGTCGACCGGAGCCGGCTACGAGGCCGGCCTCCAGTTGGCCGACAACGAGGAGGTGACCGCGGTGTTCACCGCGAACGACCAGATGGCCCTGGGACTCCTGAGAGCCCTGCACGAGCGCGGTCGCCGCGTCCCCGACGACGTCAGCGTCGTCGGCTTCGACGACATGGAGGAGGCGGCGTACTTCTGGCCGCCACTGACCACCGTTCACCAGTCGTTCGACGAGGTCGGCCGGGGCGCAGTCGATGCGCTGATCCGGGAGATCCAGTCCGGCGAGCACGAGCACCAGGAGGCCCTGGTGCGGCCCCGGCTGGTGGTCCGGGCCAGCACCGCCCCGCCCCGCGGGACGACCGCATGAGCCGGCGACCGCACCGCTGGGTGCGATGGCCCGAGTCGCTCGCGACCGAGAACGCTCGCGGACCGCTCGGCTTCGGGGCCGACTACAACCCCGACCAGTGGGCACGGGAGGTGTGGGACGAGGACGTCCGGCTGATGCGTCAGGCCGGGGTGAACATCGTCTCCCTCGGGATCTTCTCCTGGGCCCGCCTGCAGCCGGCCGCGGACACCTGGGACTTCGCGTGGCTCGATGAGGTGATGGATCTCCTGCACGCCCACGGCATCGCCGTCGACCTCGCCACCGCGACCGCCTCGCCGCCGCCCTGGTTGAGCGCCGGGCACCCGGAGATCCTTCCTGTGACGCGCACCGGCGAGACCATGTGGCCGGGCGCCCGGCAGCACTGGCGGCCGACGTCACCGGTGTTCCGACAGCACGCCCTGGCTGTCGTCGAGGCGATGGCGAGCCGGTACGCCCATCACCCGGCGCTCGCCGCCTGGCACGTCTCCAACGAGCTCGGATGCCACAACCTCTACGACTACTCCGACGACGCCGCGGCGGCGTTCCGGACCTGGCTGTCGCAGAGGTACGGCGACCTCGACGGGCTCAACCACGCCTGGGGCACCGCGTTCTGGTCGCAGCGCTACAGCGACTGGCGCGAGGTGCTGCCGCCACGGCTGACGCCCACCATTCCCAACCCGACACACCAGCTCGACTTCAAGAGATTCTCCTCCGACGCCCTCAAGGACTACCTGCGCGCCGAGCGGGAGATCCTCGACCGGCTGACCCCCGACGTACCGGTGACCACGAACTTCATGGTGATGGATCACTTCGACGGTATCGATTACGCCGACTGGGCGGCCGAGGTCGACTTCGTCTCCAACGACCACTACACGCTCGTCGACGACGGCGCCCGCGACGAGCTGTCGTTCTCGGCCAACCTGACCGGCGGCATCGCCGGCGGTGAGCCGTGGTTCCTGATGGAGCACTCGACCAGCGCGGTCAACTGGCGAGCGATCAACCCGCCCAAGGCGGACGGCGCGCTGGTGCGCGACTCGCTCACCCACGTGGCGCACGGTGCGGACGCCGTCTGCTTCTTCCAGTGGCGGCAGTCCGTGTCCGGCGCGGAGAAGTACCACTCGGCGATGGTGCCCCATGCCGGCGAGGACAGCGAGGTCTATCGGACGGTGGTCCGACTGGGCGGACACCTCGAGCGGCTCGCCTCCGTCGTCGGGTCGCGGCGCCAGCAGGCCCGGGCGGCGATCCTCTTCGACATCGAGTCGTCGTGGACCCTCGACCTGGAGGCCAACCCGAGCTCCTCGGTGAGCCATCGGGCGGAGGCGCTCGACTGGTACGTCGCTTTCCTCGCGCTCGGTGTCCGGGCTGACGTCCTGCCCGTCGGCGCGCCGCTCGACGGGTACGACGTGGTGGTGGCGCCGGTGCTGCACGTGATGCCGGCCGCGACCGCCGACCTGTTGGGGAAGTTCGTCGACCTCGGTGGCCACCTGGTGACGACCTACTTCTCCGGCGTCGTGGACGAGAACAACCATGTGTGGCCGGGTGGCTACCCGGGTGCGCTGCGCGACCTGCTCGGCATCCGCATCGAGGAGTTCGGGCCGCTCCTGGACGGGTGCGAGGTCGTTCTCGACGACGGCAGTACCGGGACGCGGTGGACCGACCGGATCACCGCGACGACTCCCGAAACGCAAGTCCTCGCGTCGTACAAGACCGGTCTGCAGGCGGGCCGCCCGGCAGTGACCCGACGGGCCCTGGCTCGCGGCTCGGCCACCTACGTCTCCACCCGGTTGGGTGCAGATGGTCTCGAGCCGCTGCTGGCCCGACTGCTCGAGGCCGCCGGGGTGGACAGCGAGCTGCCCGCGGGGCTTCGCGGCCGGGTGGAGCTCGCCATCCGCACAGACGGCGAGAGGGAGTACTGGTTCCTGGTCAACCGGACCGACGACGTGGTCGACCTCGGCGTGCCGGGCGACCTCGGCGAGCCGGTGTTCTCCTCGGGTGCCGATCGTGGCGTCGCCGAGCTGGCGGGCTCCGGGGTGGCCGTGTTCACCCGCACCGCCCGATGACCAGCGAGACCCGCCCCGCCCGCGGCGCGCACCTCCGGCGCGGCGACACCAGCCTGGTCGTCCGACTGGACTCCACCGAGCTCCCGTGCATCCTCCACTGGGGACCGGATCTCGGCGAGACCGCGGCCGAGCACCTTCCCGACCTTCTCCGCTCGCTGGAGATGCCGAGCCTCGACGGGGCGATCTATCAGCACTCGTGGGCATCCGTGCTGCCGCAGCAGACCAGTGGCTGGGTGGGTCGTCCGGGTCTGCTGGGCAGCCGCGCCGGCCAGGCCTGGACGCTCACCTTCGACGTGGTGGACCACACGGTCACCGAGTCGACCGACTGCACCCGGCTCACCAGCGTCGCGCTGGACGGGCCGGCCGGTGTGGAGGTGACCACCGAGATCGAGCTGTTCGGGAACGGCCTGTTGCGCCTGCGTGCCTGCGTGCGGAACCTGGCGGCGTCGCCGTACGAGGTGACGCTGCTCGAGCCGGCTCTGCCGGTGCCTGCCGATGCCGACGAGCTCCTGGACATGGCAGGGCGGCACGCCCACGAGCGCACCCCGCAGCGCCACGCGTTCACCCAGGGACAGCACGTCCGCGAGGCGTGGGGCGGTCGTCCCGGCCACGACTCGGCCACCGTGCTGTGTGCGGGCCGGTCCGGATTCGGCTTCCGTGCGGGTCGGGTGTGGGGTGTTCACCTCGGCTGGAGCGGCAACCAGGTGCTCTGCGCCGAGAGCTCCTTCACCGGCTGGAAGCTGCTGCGCGGAGGTGAGCTGCTCATGCCCGGCGAGATGGTGCTGGGCCACGACGAGACCTATGCCTCGCCCTGGCTCTACGCCTCCTGGGGCGAGGGGCTCGATGCCTTCTCCGGCCGCTTCCACGAGCACCTGAGGGCGCGGGACGTGCACCCGCGGCGCGTGCGACCCGTACTCCTCAACACCTGGGAGGCGGTCTACTTCGACATGGGCATGCAGAAGCTCGTCGAGCTCGCCGAGCGTGCTGCCGAGCTGGGCGTCGAGCGCTACGTCCTCGATGACGGCTGGTTCAAGGGACGGCGCGACGCCACGAGCTCCCTGGGTGACTGGGTCGTGGACGAGGACGTGTTCCCCGAAGGGCTCACCGAGCTGGTGAAGACCGTGCACGGCCTGGGCATGGAGTTCGGGCTGTGGTTCGAGCCCGAGATGGTCAGCCTCGACTCCGACGTGGCCCGGGCGCATCCCGAGTGGATCCTCGGCACCCACGCCGGTCCCGGCATCAGTTCGCGCGACCAGCACGTCCTCGACCTCTCCAACCCGGCCGCCTGGGACCACGTGTTCGGCCAGATCTCGGCGCTGGTGGACCGCTACGACATCGCCTACATCAAGTGGGACCACAACCGTGCGCTGACCGGCGCGGGCCGCGGCCGGGACCAGAGGCCCGCGGTGCACCTGCAGACACTCGCGGCCTATCGCCTGATGGACGCGCTCCGTGCCCAGCATCCCGGGCTCGAGATCGAGGCCTGCTGCGGCGGCGGCGGGCGCCTCGACCTGGGAGTCCTCGAGCGGACCGACCGGGCCTGGGTCTCCGACTGCATCGATGCGCACGAAGGACACCGCCTGGTCCGGTGGACAGGGCTGACCCTCCCGCCCGAGCTGATGGGCACCCACGTGGGATCGAGCACCGACCACACCACCGGACGCCGGCACCCCCTGCGCTTCCGCGCCGGCACCGCCGTGTGGGGACACCTCGGCATCGAGTGGGACCTCACCACCATGGCGGACGAGGAGCGCGAGGAGCTCCGGGCCTGGATCGCGCTGCACAAGCGGTTCCGTGGCCTGCTCCACTCCGGCCGCGTCGTGCGGGCGGACACCTTGCACGACGGCCTCCAGCTGGACGGCGTGGTCGCCCCTGACGAGCGCGAGGCGCTGTTCCGTCTCTCGGCGCTCGACCACACCCTGGGCCAGCCGGCCGGCCGCATCCGGTTCCCCGGCCTGGCCCCGGAGACGGCGTATCGAGTGACGCCGGTGCCGCTTGCGGTGTCGCCCAAGGACCGCCCGCGACCCGCGTGGTACGACGGCGGCGCGGTGATGAGCGGCCGACTGCTCGAGGAGGTCGGCATGGTCGCGCCCCTGCTGGAGGCCGACGACCTGGTCATCGTGCACCTGGTCGCGGCCGGGGCAGCCCCGCTGCCGCGACGAGGCTGATCCCCCGGCCGCGACACCCGGGATTCGTCGCTCGTTCGCGCCTTGTTGGTCTGGCCGGGTTCCACATGACGTACGGGTCCTGTTGTCTGACTCACGCCTTGCCGCTCGGGCTCGCATGTCAGCCATCGCCAGCAAACAGGACCCCCACATGAACCAGATCAAGTTGGTCGTCGCCGGCGCAGTGGCCCTTCTGGGCGTGATCGCCTTCAGCGGACACTTCTCGGAACCCGCACCATCCGCCAGCGAAGGGGCGAGCGCCGCGGCCGGCAGCAGCAACACCCTTCGGATCGGTGTCGACAGCACCGAGCCCGTCTACTACGAGAGCGGCGGCGCGACCAAGGGCTTCGACTACGAGATGGCGCACAGCGTCGCCGTGGGCATGGGCGTCGAGCCTGAGTTCGTGGCGATGGAATTCAACGAGCTCTTCCCGGCCCTGCGAGCGGGCAAGATCGACATGATCGGAGCCCAGGTCACGAGCACCTCAGAGCTCGAGCGGGAGTTCGACTTCAGCGCGCCGTACTTCTCGACGTACGTTGCCTTCCTCACCCCCAAGGGGTCGACCATCCGGACGCGCGGTGACGTCAACGGGAAGAGGATCGCGGTCGTCGACGGCGCCGTCCAAGGGTCCTACCTCGAAGAGAAGTACCACGACGTCGAGATCGTCCGGGCCCCTGACGTGAGCGCTGCCATCGAGTTGATCAGGCGAGGCGAAGCGGACGCGTTGTTCCATGGAGCTCCGTACGCTCAGTCGATCATCAAGGGCGCACCCGTAGCCCTGGAAGAGCCGATCGTCTACCCGGTCAAGGACGCCCCGATCGGATTCGTGATCCGCTCCGGCGACCAGCGTAAGGAACAGATCGACGAGGTCCTGAAGGACATGGTCCTCGACGGTGAGTGGATGAGGATCAAGACCGCCTACTTCGACGCAGACCCGCTCTCCGACGTGTTCCGCGACAAGGGAGCCTGAACCCGGTCGACCTCGATGTCGACGACGTGGGTCTGGCCTCCGCCGGATGGCTAGTTGTGATGCCCAGCCAGGTTGTTCAATCTGGCTGGGCATCACAACTAGGAGCCGAGGAGCCCGATCGAGATGACCTGCCGGACCGCGTCGCTCCGCGACGTGACACCCAGCTTCCGGTAGATCGAGGCGACCTGCGAGCTGACGGTGTTGCGGGAGACGAACAGTCGCTCGCCGATCTCCCCGATCGTGAGGTGGGTCTGGAGGTAGGGCAGCAGGCGCAGCTCGGCCGGGCTCAGGGGCGGCCTGCCGGCGGTGACGTGTTCCGAGGTGCTGATCCTGGCGCGCAGCCTCGCGACCTGGTCGACCAGCACCCCGAGGTCCGGTCGGCGCTGCAGCACGTCGTCGATCTCACGCAGCAGGTGCCGGGCGGACGTCTGGTCGCCGCGTGCCCAGAACACCCTGGCCAGCTGGAGGCGACTACGCACGGCCAGGTGCGGCAGCACGTACGTGCAGGACGGACGCCCACGCATCGCCCGCGTCAGCTGCCGGTCCACCTCACCGAGATTCCCGTCGTGCAACCCGAGGCGGGCAGCGGCCGCGAATGCGAGGACGCTCATCGCGTAGTCGTACATCCGGTGCTTCTCGACGACGGCGAGGGCGAGGGCCACCCGCTCCGCCGCCTCGTCCCATCTCCCGTGTTCCATCGCCAACAGCGCGAGCTCGGCCTGAGCGTCGACGATGGTGTCGGTGTTGCCGAGCTCGGCTCCGGCGGTGGAGCTCTCGGCGAACAGGGCGGCGGCCCGCTCGACGTCCCCCATGAGCAGATGCGCCTCGGCAGCGCCGGACAGGGCAGTGTCGCGCCAGGGGCTCCACGGCGGTTCCTGTGCCATGGCGAGGTCTGCATCACGCATCATCGCCGCGGGCCCTGCCGGGCACATGGCGGCCCGCAACATGGCGCGCGCTGACTCGAACGATGCGGTGCCGTCCATCGGCACCCAGTCGTACTGCGCAGCCTCTGCCACGGCAGCCCAGCGCTGCGCCCCGATGGGGTCGCCACCCAGGACGTCCATCCAGGCGGCCAGTACGGCCAACGGAGGGTGTTCCTCGATGGCCGAGTCTCCGAGCGCGGACAGCCACCGCCCCACGGTCGACATCTGCCCGGCGCTGTAGGTCGGCAGCACCAGCTGCGTCGCTATCTGGACGCACCGATCACGCTCGGGCGTGTTCAGCAGGTGCTCGAGGGCCATGGCCGAAGACTCGTTGGCCTCGAACCAGTCGGCGGCCCGCAGGTGCAGCTTCGCGACGACCTCGGGTTCGACCCGACGCAGCTCTCCGAGCAGGAACTCTCGATACAGCGGGTGATAGCGGTACCACTCCCGCCGCCGGTCGAGCGGGAGCAGGAACGAGTTGGATCCCTCGAGCGCGAGAAGCCGATCCTGACCGTCGGTATCCCCCGAGAGCGCATCGCACAGCGAGCCACAGAGCCGGTCGAGCACAGCGGTACGCCGCAGGAACCGTTGCGTCGCCTCGTCCTGCTGGCTCAGCGACTCCCGGTAGAGGTAGTCGGCCACGTACCGGTCGTCGCCGGAGATGCTCGACACGTCCTGCTTCGTGTCCCGGGCGATCATCGCCGCCAGGTGCAGGCCGGCCGCCCAACCCTCCGTCCGCTCGGTCACCCTCAGCGCCTGGTCGCGCGTGAGCGGCACCTGTGCCGCGGTGAAGATCTGCTCGGCACCCGTCACATCCAGCGCCAGGTCGGGCCCCAGCACCTCGAGGACCGTGCCGGAGGCGCGCAGCCGAGCCAGATGCGGCTGCTCGACCCGGCTCGCCGACACCAGCTGGGAGCCGGCCGGGACACCGGAGATGACCACGCTCAGCACATCGTGGCAGGCCGAGGAGTGCAGCTCGTGCAGGTCATCCACCATCAGCACGAAAGGCTTCGGGCTTCGGCTGAGGGCGGCGGCCAGGTGGGGTGCGGCGCGCCCCAACGGCGAGACGCCCAGACCGCTCACGTCGGCGACCACGCCCTGCTGATCCGGCACGGCCCGCGCGTACGCCGAGGCGAGCAGCACGAGGAGGGCGCTGGAGTCGTCGTCCAGGCGGTCGAGCGACACCCAGCCGACCGGGCGGTCCTCGGCCTGTGCCCACTGCGCCAAGAGGGTGGACTTGCCGTAGCCGGCGGGCGCGGTGATTCCGACCGACTGCGCGCCGCTGCTCCGGGCCGCCTCGATCAGAGGGACCCTGCTCACCAGTCTGAGCGGCAGCTCGGGAACCGAAAGCTTGACGTCCAGCAGAACGTCGTCGAGCCCGGCAGCCGTTCGCGCGGCTTCGCCAGCGTCTTCCACCCTTCGCACGCTAGAGATCCGGGCAGCCCGACGTCTCATCCCTGACGGATGACTTGTGGGTGGCCCGGCGGAGTCTCAGCCACCTTCTCAGTCCTGACACCCTCACGTTTCACACAATGAGGATGATTCGCCAACGGGCCCTGGCGACCAGATTGAGATCGTCGGTTCACTTCACGACCCGACATCGAGTCCGTCGTGGTCGGCGGCAATCCAAGGAGCGTCCCGTCATGACCGAACAGACCCCATTGAACGAAGAGACCACCTGGCAGGCGCAGGAGCCTCCGCCCAGTGGCTGGGCGACCGGCTTCATCATGTTCGCCGGCGTGATGATGATCATGGCCGGAAGCTTCCAGGCCTTCTCCGGCCTGGTCGCCATCTTCGAGAACGAGTTCTATGTCACGACCCCCAACTACCTGCTCCAGCTCGACGCCACCAGCTGGGGCTGGATCCACCTGCTGCTGGGACTGCTCGTGGTGTTCGCGGGCTTCGCTGTGCTCAACGGCATGGTCTGGGGTCGCATCATCGGAGTCGTCCTGGCCGTACTGAGTGCCTTCGCCAACTTCGCGTTCATCCCGTACTCGCCGTTCTGGTCGATGCTGATCATCGCTGTCGACATCTTCGTCATCTGGGCGCTGACGGTGCACGGGCGCGACATCACCCGCTGACCTGGCCGGTTCGTCCACTTCGGGTGATGCCTCGGGCGGACCCGCCAGACAGCCTGGGGAGTGGCCTCGTTCGAGGCCAGTCCCACGACCACCGAAGGGTTGCCATGTCAGACATGACCGCATCCGACACCCCCGTCCTCGACCTGCTGGCCACCATGACGGCCGAGTCCGTGCAGGCATCGAGCCTCGACGTACAGTCCATCGCTCTCGTCCGACTCGCTGCCCTCGTCGCGAGCGATGCTCCGGCCGTCTCCTACGCGTTGAACCTCGCGATCGCCGACGAGGTCGGCCTCGACGCCGAGGCCGCCCGCGGTGTGCTCGCGGCGATCGCACCCATCGTCGGGACGTCGCGGGTCGCAGCGGCGACCAGCCGCATCGTCATGGCGATCGGAGTCGGCATCGAACAGGCATCCGCGCAGATGGCCGACGACGAACTGAGCTGACCCCACCATGTCGAGCGACTCGCCCATCACACGCGAACTCCGAGAACCCACCGACGACCCCGTCGTCACCACCGCAGACCGACCCTCACGAGGCCGCTCGATAGCGGCGGTGATCTGCCTGGTGCTGGCCGGGTTGTTGACCACGCCGGCCGCGGTGGCCTACTGGGGGCAGCGCACATTGAACGACGCCGAGCGGTACGTCGAGACCGTCGGCCCTCTCATCGAGTCCCCCGAGGTGCAGGACGTGATCGCGACCCGGGTCACCGGGGCGATCCAGCAGCAGGTCGACGTCGAGGCGATCCTCAACACCGCGTTCGCCGGCGTGATCGACGACAGACCGCGCCTGGAGCAGCTCGTGGCGCCACTCGCCGCGGCCATCAACGGTCTGGTGGAGCGCGAGGTCCGCGCGTTCATCGCCTCCGACGAGTTCGCCGACATCTGGGTCCTGGCCAACACCAGAGCCCAGCAGACCCTCCAGCGAATCCTGAACGGCGACGACTCCGGTGCCGTCTCGCTCCAGGGCGAAGAGGTCGTGCTCGACGTCGACGAGGTCATCGAACGGGTCAAGGAGCGACTCGTCGCCCGGGGTCTGACCATCGTCGAGAACCTGCCCATCCCCGAGACCGACCGTCAGATCGTGCTGATGGAGGCACCCCAGCTCAGGCAGGTACGCACGATCTACGCGTTCTCGAACCCGGTGGCCCAGTGGCTCCTTCCCGCGGTCGGGGTCCTGTTCCTGGCCGCCTTGGTGCTGGCCCGCCGCCGGCCACGGATGGCGGTGTGGATCGGGGCGGTCGTGGCCGTCAACGCGCTGCTGCTGGCGTGGGTGCTGTCCATCGGGCAGCAGATGTTCATCAACGCGCTCTCCGGCACCGATTTCGGGCCGGCGAGCAGGGTCTTCTTCGACACCCTGCTCTCCTACCTGGAACGCGGCCAGCAGGTGGTCCTGTGGCTCGGTCTGGTGATCGTGCTCGCCGGCTGGTTCGCCGGTTCCAACAGGTACGGCACCACGGCACGTACGACCATCGGCGGGGGTCTCGAGAGCGTCGGCGCTCGCCTGGGGGACAGCCCCGTCGGCGGGGCGGGCCGTTGGGTCGCCGCCAACGTGACCTGGCTGCGAGTCGCCGCGGTGGCGTTGGGCGGCGTGGTCCTGCTCTGGGGCAACAACGTCACGATGGACCGGCTCTGGTGGTCCCTTGCTCTGGTGCTCGGCCTGCTGGTCGTTCTCCAGGTTCTGGTCGGAGCAGGCCGACAGCCCAGGGAGCCAACCTCCTCCCTGGGCTCCAGCCCGGCGACCTAGAGCATGTGGTGACCTAGCTCGGTCATCCCTCGCCCAACGCCCGTTCGATGACCTCGACCACCTTGGGCCGCAGGTCGCTGGCCGCGATCACCTCGTCCACCGAGCCGACCTCGACGGCTCGGTGGATGTCGTGCACGTCGTCGAACTCGGCCGCGACCTCGGCGATCTTGTCCGCCCGCAGCTGGGCGCGGAGCTCGGCCAGCTCGACGACGAGCTCGCCGCGCTCCCCGTCCTCGGCGTGGTCGATGCGCTCCTCGAGCGCGGCCACCCGCGGGTCCGCCGCTGCTCGCTTGGAGACCTCCGCAGCGAACACGACGGCCGCCGCAGGAGCGCCACCGAGGACCGAGGCGTACGAACCCTCGATGGCGAGCACGGTCATCGACGGGTTCAGGTGCTTGGAGAACACCACGAACGCACCCCCGTGGTAGCGGGAGATGACGCAGAAGACGATCGGGCCCTGGAAGTTGACGACCGCGCGGCCGATCTCGGCGCCGTACTCGAGCTGCAGGTTGCGCATCGACTCCGGAGAGCCGTCGAAGCCGGACAGGTTGGCGAGCACCACCAGCGGCCGGTTGCCCGATGCCGCGTTGATCGCGCGCGCGACCTTCTTCGACGACCGCGGGAACAGGGTGCCCGCGGTGTAGGTGTCGGGCCCGTCGGTGGGAGGGAAGCCGGCACGCGGCACCGGCTTGGACTCGATGCCGACCAGGCTGACCGGGTAGCCGCCGATCCGGGTGTCGACGACGACGGCGGTGTCGGCATCGGCCATGCCGGCCCACCGCTCGAGCATCTCGTGGTCGGCGTCGGCCAGCGCCCGCATCACCGTGCGGATGTCGAAGGGTCGCTTGCGGTCGGGGTTGTGCTCGGCCGAGAAGATCTCGCCGACGCATGCGAAGTCACCCTCGTGCGGGTAGGACGACACGTCGCGGTCGATCGGGTCAGAAGTCGGCGCGCGGCGCGGCCCGGTCTCGCCGGGGACCACGTAGCTGTGCTCATAGTGCGCCATGAGCACCCGGAAGGCACCGGCCAGGTCGGGCACCCAGTACTGCGCCTGCCCGTTCGGGCCCATCACCCGGTCGTAGCCGCCGATGCCGTGGTTGTCCTCGGCGGACACCCCGCCGGAGAAGTCGAGCGACTGCTTACCGGTCAGCACCATCGCGCTGTCCGGGGTCATCACCAAGATGCCCTTGGTGTGCATCAGCATCGTCGCTTCGGCGTTCCAGTACGGCTGGGCGCCGACGTTGATCCCGGCGACGACGATGTTGATCTCGCCGCCGTCCTGGGTGAAGTGGACGATCCGGCGCAGAGCGGCGGCGACCCAGTCCATGTTCTCGGTGCCGCTCTCCATCGAGATCCGCGCACCGGCCGAGACCGCGAACCACTCGACCGGAATCTGCATCCGCTCGGCGAGGTCGATGGCCGCGATCACCCGGGCGCACTCGGGCTCCGAGAGCGCTCCGAGCGACTTGAGCGGGTCACCGCAGAGCACGACTCGGCTGATGCCGTCAGGGTAGAGAGTGCTCGGCGTGGTCACGACGGCGACGATGATGCCGGCACTGTTGAGCCCGGGAGCACGATCGACGGGTACGAGTACGCCGTCGGCGTCGAGGTCGTGCTCGACGACCGTGCCGCTGCCTGCCAGGGCGCGCTGAAGCTCGTAGGGGTAGACGAGACCGCGGCGGCGGGCGCGCAGCACCTTGGCGGCGTACTCGTCCATCGGGGCGAGCGGTTCGGTGGGCGGTTCGATGACGTCGGCCACGACGCCTGCGCCCGGCTTGGCGTGGAAGCGGATGGCCAGCGGGGTCGGGGCGTCACCGTCCCGCCCGGCCACGCGGCCCTGCGCGAGCACCTCCTCGATCCCGGCGCCCTCGCTGAGCGGGGTGATCTTGCTCTGCAGCGCGGTGATCTGGTCGAGATCCGCCTCGACGACCGGCCACACCGTCACCCACACGTGGTTGACGTCGAGCTTGGTGCCCTCGCGGCCCCGGGCGGAGCGTACGCGGCGGATCGCCTCGAGGCAGTTCTCCACGGCCCGCTCGACGTGCGGCAGCGCGATCACGCGGCCCTCGTCGTCGCGGACCACGGCGAGCTGTCGGGCCTGGGCCGCCGCGACGAGGCGGCGGTCGGCCGGGTTGGCCCGGGCGACGCACTCGTAGAGCAGGACGTCGTCGGGCGCGGCGAGCCTGGTGACGTCGAACTCGCTGAGCCGCCACAGGTTGAGCCTGCGACCGACCATCGGGTGCATGCCCCGGACCAGGCTGTCCTCGACCAGCTCGGCGGTCGGGGTGTGCGGGGCGCCGTCTGCGTGGTGGCGGTAGGTGAAGTAGTCGATGGGCTGTGGCGCGGCATGGCAGACCGCGATCGAGACACGGCGGGCGCGGCGAGCGAACTCGTGGCCGGCGAGCATCTTGGCGAGCTCGGACGAGGCGAGGTCCGGATCGGCGGGCGCGTCGGTCCAGCGCAGGTAGATCTCGACGACGTCGTCGTGGTCGGAGCTCAACGCCGAGGTGATGGCAGCACCGAGTGGGCCGTCGGGACGGGCGAGCTCCGTCACGTCGCCGATGGTGGACACGACTCGGG
Organism: Nocardioides sp. NPDC058538; assembly: GCF_042719275.1. Taxonomy (NCBI): domain Bacteria; kingdom Bacillati; phylum Actinomycetota; class Actinomycetes; order Propionibacteriales; family Nocardioidaceae; genus Nocardioides; species Nocardioides sp. NPDC058538. The sequence goes on from NZ_JBHXNY010000006.1 coordinate 163,916, forward strand.
TCGCACCCTTCTCGTCAGTGGCGTACTCGGCGTGCGCGAGCGGGCGTCCGCCGTCGTCCATGCCGGTGACGGTCAGGTCGTGCAGGTGGTAGTCGCGGTAGTGGCGGCGGATCAGCACCTCCAACAGCGGCTCGCGCTCGGGAAGTCCCTCGACCAGCCGGTCCCTGAGGAAGCCGACCAGCGGCTCGGGCACAGCGGCCAGTGCATCGATGCGGGCGGCCCGGTCGGGGGCGTCCGGGTCGGTGAGGGCGGCGACCTCGGCCGGCACTCCCTCCAGCACCACGCGGCGCTCGTCGTCGACCAGCGGCTGGTCGAACCAGCCGAACCGGACCGAGCGGGCCAGGTCGCCGACCACGGCGAACCGGAGCTGCGTGGCACGCACCATCCGATCGAGCAGCGCGCGGACCTCAGCGGCGTCCTCCGACACCGGCGCCGGGTCGCCGAGCCAGCGCTGCAGCACCCCGATCGCGACGTCGACGTCGGAGGGATGCTGCTGGGCGAGGAAGATGCGGAACACCGCGCGCTCGAGCTCCGGCGTACGTTCGAGGTCGGAGACGCCATAGTGCGCGAGCACCCGCAGCAGCTTGTCGCGGAAGTGGTCCGGGAGCGCGCCCCGGTCGGGGTCGAGACTGCGCAGGTAGGTGTGGAAGTACTCCCGCGAGCTGTGCACGCGCAGCTCGGTGGACGGCTCGTCACCGGCCGGGCGGTTGCGGCTGAGCTCGGCGAAGTCGGTGAACAGGGCCAGCAGGTCCATCTCGGTGCGGAGGGTGTCCTCGGGTGCACCGGTGGAGCGAGAGGCCAGATGAGCGGCGAGCAACGCCGGACGCTGATCCTCCTCGACGTCGTAGCCGAGCAGCAGGCTGCTCAGGTCGTCCAGCGCACCGTTGCTGCGGCCGGACTCCGTGATGGGTGCGGGCAGATCGAGGTCGGCCAGGGTGGCAGTGGTCGCCTCGCCCTCGGCCTCGCCGGTCGGCTCGAGGCGCAGCAGCGGCGCCGCGGTCTCGACCTGGCTCCCGACCCGGACCAGGAGCTCCTTGACCCGGCCCGTGAACGGCGCGGTCAGCGCGGTCTCCATCTTCATCGACTCGAGCACCAGCACGGGGTGCCCGGCTGTCACCTCGTCGCCCACGGCGAGCGGGGTGGACACGACGAGCGCCGGCGCGGGGGCGCGGACCATGCCGCCCTCGTCTCGGCTGACCCGGTGCATCACGTCATCGACCTCGACCAGATGGACGGGGCCGTGGGTGGCGGTCACCAGGCGGTAGCGATGGCCGTCCACCGTGAGCCGGCCGTGCACCTCGTCGATCCGGTCGAGGGTGGCGGTGAGGGTGCGCCGCTCGCCGCCGGCCGTGATGGTGACCTGGTAGCGGGCGGGTCCGGACTGCCGCACGGTCAGGGCGTACGTCGCCCCACGCAGCTTGAGCTCGATGGTGCGGGCAGGGTCGTGCTGGATCTGCGGCCGACCGCCCTGGGCGGTCTGGAGCATGCGGGCGATCTCGCCGCGCTCGGCCTCGTCGTACCCCTCGATCGCGGCGGCGACGAGCGCGACGCCGGCGTGCCGGGCCGCCTGGAGCCGTCCCTCGCCGCGCACCCGGTCGATCCACCCGGTGTCGGCCCAGGCGGGGCTGCCGGTGGTGACCTCGGGCTGGTCGAGGAGGTCGAGGATGAAGCTCTTGTTGGTCGCGCCGCCGTCGATGATGACGGTGGTCTCCCCCATCGCCCGGCGCAGCCGCGCCAGCGCCTGCTCGCGGTCGGCTCCCCAGGCGATCACCTTGGCGATCATCGAGTCGAAGTCGGCCGGGATGGTGTCGCCCTCGGCCACGCCGGTGTCGACCCGGATGCCGGGGCCGGCCGGGACCTCGAGGCGGCTGATCCGGCCCGGAGCGGGCGCGAAGTCGCGGTCCGGGTCCTCGGCGTTGAGCCGGGCCTCGACCGCGTGGCCGCGCTCGAGCGGCCGGTCGCCGGCGAGCGGTACGCCGGAAGCGACCTGGATCTGCAGCGCGACCAGGTCGGTGCCGGTCACGGCCTCGGTGATGGGGTGCTCGACCTGGAGGCGAGTGTTGACCTCGAGGAAGGCGAACGTCTTCTCGCCCGGGTGGTAGAGGAACTCGACGGTGCCGGCTCCGGCGTATCCCACCGCCGTGGCGAGCCGCTCGGCGGACGCCTTGAGCTCGGCGGCCTGCTCCTCGGTCAGCAGCGGGGAGGACGACTCCTCGATGACCTTCTGGTTGCGCCGCTGCACGGAGCAGTCGCGTACGCCGATCGCCCAGGCGGTGCCCTGGCCATCGGCGATGACCTGGACCTCGACGTGGCGGGCATCGGTGACCAGCTTCTCGAGGAAGACGACGCCGCTGCCGAACGCCCGCTCCGCCTCGTCCCGGGTTCGCTGGTAGGCCTCGGCGAGCTCGGCACCGGAGGTGACCTTCCGGATGCCGCGACCGCCGCCACCGGCGGTGGCCTTGAGCATGAGCGGGTAGCCGATCTCCTCGGCGCTGGCCAGTGCAGACTCGAGGTCGTCGACGCCGCCTCGGCTCCAGGGGGCGACCGGGACGCCGACCTCCTCGGCGATCAGCTTCGAGCCGATCTTGTCGCCCAGCTTCCGCATGGCCTCGGCGCTGGGACCGATGAAGGTGACGCCCAGCCGGTCGCACAGCTCGGCGAAGGCGGGGTCCTCGGCGACGAAGCCCCAGCCGACCCAGGCGGCGTCGGCCCCGGAGGCGACCAGCGCCTGCTCGAGGACGGCGAGATCGAGGTAGGGGCGATCCGCGGCGGCGCCGAGCAAGTAGGCCTCGTCGGCCTCCCGTACGAACGCAGATCCGGCGTCGACGTCGGTGTGCAGCGCGATGGTGCGGATCGTCCCAACGGATGTATCCCGCGCGTTGAGGTCGCGGACGGCATGGATCAGACGCATCGCGGCTTCACCGCGGTTGACGATGGCAATTCGAGAGACCTGTGGCACGGTGCAGACTTTTTCATCAGACGCCGCTCTTGTGACCTCTTGACATCGACAGGCTTCTGGAGGATTCCTTGTGGGCCCTCACCTAGCGACATCGCCGAGAACCACGTACCTACAGCGTCCGGCGGGCGCCGTTGACCTTCTGGCGGAGCCAGTCGGGGACGCGGTCCTCGGCGCGTGGGAAGGTCTCGAGATCGAGCGCGTACAGGCCCGGATGGGCAGGCCAGCGCCAGACCGGCTCGTCGTCGTAGTTGAAGACGACATTCGTCGAGTTCTTCTCCTCGTCACCCTCGCTGCTCGCGATCGTCCAGCGCGCGGAGAACCAGGCCCCTTTGTCGGGTTCATACATCACCCGCCTGAGCTCGTCGGTCAGCGCGAGGATGGTTTCGGGCGGCCGGGCGTGGGCGAGGCTGCCGTCCGACCGGTGCACATCGACGCGCCCGGTGAAGAACATCGACAGGTTGCGGTGGTTGAAGACCAACGTGGACCAGTCGCCCTCTACCTCGTCAGCGAGGTGGAGGACGATCTCGTCGATGAGCTGTTCCTGTCTGACCACAGGAGGAACGGTCATGCCCATCAACCTACTACCGCTGTCGACACCATTTCGAAACTCCGTTTCATGGACGTGTCACACGGCGGTCATCCGATCAAGCACGGACGACGGACGATCAACGCGGGCGCTCGGATCGCGGCGACGATCGAAGGGTGACGACGACTTCGCCTGAAACGACCCCGTCCGCGACCACCTCCCAGGGCCGCGCGGCGCCGGTGGTCGCGCTCGCCGCCGGGATCGCCATCCTGGTCTCGAGCGAGTTCCTGCCCGCGGGTGTGCTGCCCACGATGGCGCGCGACCTCGGGATCAGCGAGGGGACGGCCGGGCTCGCGGTGGCGGCGACGGCCATCGCCGGGGCCGCGACCGCGCCGACCATCGCCATGATCCTTCCCCGGATGGACCGGCGTACGTTGCTCGTCGGCCTGCTGGTCGCCGCGGCCGTCGCCAACCTGGCGGTCGCGATCTCCCCCGGTTTCGTCGTCCTGCTCCTCGGCAGGCTCGTGCTGGGCGCGGCGATCGCCGGCTACTGGTCCTTCGCCTTCGCCGTCGGGACGTACGCCTCTCCGGGCCGCGACCACGTCATCTCGACCTCGATCGCGCTGGGCGTCACGGTGGCCACGATCGTCGGCCTGCCGCTGGGCTCGCTGCTCGCCGACGGCCCCGGCTGGCGCTGGGGATTCGCGGCCGCGGCGGTGCTGAGCCTGGTCTCCGCGGCGGCGCTGGCCCGGGCGCTGCCGCCGGTGCCGGCCCACCCGTCGGCCGGGCTGAGCATGATGCGTCAGGCGCTCCGCAACCCGCGGCTGGTCGCCGGGGTGGTCCTGGTGGTCGTGGTGGTGCTCGGCAACTTCGTGGCGTACCCGTTCATCCGGATCGCGATCTCGGCCACCTCGCCCGGCGACGGCATGTGGATGCTGGCGCTGTGGGGTCTCGGCGGGCTCTTCGGCAACCTCGCGGCCGGCCGGTTCGCTCACCGGCTGCGGGTCGTCGTCAGCGTCGCGCCGCTCCTCCTCGCGGGCGGGTTGGTGCTGACCTTCCTCGCCGAGAGCACGCCGGTCATGGCGCTGGCCATGATCGTCTGGGGCTTCGGGTTCAACCTGGTGCCGGTCGGCACGCAGCTGTGGGTCACCCGCGTCGAGCCAGAGCGCACCGAGTCGGCGCTGGCGCTGCAGGTCACCGCGTTCCAGATCGCGATCACCCTCGGGGCGGCGCTAGGAGGCGCGGTCCTCGATGAGTACGGCGTCGGGCGGGTGCTCCTCATCGGAGCGGTCGGTGCGCTGATCGCCGCGGCGGGCTTCGGCGCGGTCCGCGTCCCGCGTGGTTGAGGCGTCCCGCCACGCCTGCGGCCCGGTCCCGTGGACGGTGGTGAAGGCGCGACTGAACGCCGCACCCGACCCGTAGCCCACGGCGAACGCCACCTGCTCGACCGGACGGTCTCCACCGGCCAGCAGGTGGCGGGCCGCGCGCATCCGCACGTCCCGCAGCGCCTCGCTCGGGCTCTGCCCCAGGCCGCGCCGGAACCGCTCCCCCAGCGCCGACCTCGACAGGTGCACGGACTCCGCCATCGCCTCGACCGACCAGGCCCGTCCCGGATCCGCGATCACCGCGGACAGCACCTGCGCCACCGTCGGGTCCAGGACGGGCGCGGGACCATCGGTCCCGCGCCCGGTGTCCTCGAGCCAGGAGGCCGTCATCGCGGCGCCGAGCAGCGACGCGTAGCCCGACGCGAAGAGCGCCGTCGGCCGGCACGGCCCCGCCAGCGGGCAGCGCCGCACCAGCTCCGCCACCCCGCCGTGGCGCCCGACGAAGTCGCGCACGACCAGCGGGTTGGCGATCGGGTACGCCACCGCGACCGCCCGCAGATCAGCCCGCGTCACCGCGGCCCCGTCGTGGGTCGCCAGCCGGTGCCTGACCTGGCCCCCGACCAGAGCCGCGTCCCCCGCCCGGAGCAGGTGCGACTGCCCGGCCGCGGTCAGCACGACCGTGCCGTCGTCGACGAGCAACCAGGTGGCGGAGCGTACGTCCTCACCGGCGGAGCCGGCGGCCAGCTTCTCCTGGTAGGCGAGCGTCATCTCCCACGACGGACGGTCCTCGTTCACATCAGCCCCAGCGTGCGACCGCCCTCGGGCTATTCCCGAGGCCGTCGCCGCCATGTCAACCGTGCAGGTCGCGATACGCCGACAGGGCGCCGGGATGCAGGGGGATCCGCCCCGTCTGGATCATCGTGGCGGGCTCCAGGTATTGAAGCCCTCGGACGAAGTCCGGGATCAGCAGGTCCGCACGGCTGACCATGACGTCGACGATCTCCCGCGCCACTTCATGCGGTAGGTCGCGGCGTGCCAGCAGCAGGTTGGGAACGCCGATCGTCGTGCCACCGGAGGGAGGACCGTAGTCGACCGGTGGCACCTTCCGGGTCGAGTAGCGGTAGCCGGACTGTCGTGACATCGGGGCTGCGAGCGCGCCGAGATCGATCATCCGGAGCGGCCGCTGATCCCCCGCCTTGCTGATCGTGGGTGTCGGGATCCCGCCGGACCAGAACACGGCGTCGACGTCGTCCTCGAGCAGCCGGTCCAGACCGTCGGCGAGTCCCAGGTACCTCACCGTGAGATCACGGGTTCGCAGACCAGCTGCCCCCAGGAGCACGACAGCCGTCACGGCGGCGCCGGACCCGGCGGCTCCGAGCACGACGCGTCGCCCACGAAGATCGTCGACCTCGCGGACCGGACTGTCGTCGGTCACGAGGAGTTGCAGATAGTTCTCATAGATACGCGCCAACGCCACCGGACGCTCCGCTTCGGGCATGTCGGCGACGATCGGATCGAGGCCGTCCTCGAGGGCGAGCCCGAGCGCGGCCTCGCCGTCTCGGAGGAGACGTACGTTGTCGAGGCTCCCCTCCGTCGACAGGACCGTCGGCTCCAGCCCGGGACTCACGGCACGCAGCTGGTCGGCGAGCATGCCCGCGAAGACCGCATAGGTCCCGTACTCCGTGCCGGCAGCGATCGTGACGGGCGACGTCTCGGTGCGGCATCCCGCCAAGGACGCCACCGTCGGCGCGACGGCGGCGGCGGTGACCGTTCGCATCAACGTCCGCCTCGTCAGCTGTTCACCCAGCCAGGTCATGACGCCACCCGCAGCGAGAACTCGGCAATCGTCCCGACGGGTTCGGCCGGCCGTAGGCGTACGCGACCACCGTTGGCGCCGGCGAGCTCCTCGGCGATCGCCAGCCCGAGGCCGGATCCCGTCCGCTGGTCACCGGATCGCCAGAACCGCTCGGTGGCAAGGTGCCACTCGTCGTGCTCGAGCCCGGGACCGTCGTCACGGACCCAGCCGACGACTCCGTCGGCGGTCTCGGTCGCCGAGAGCTCGACATGGGCGCCCGGACCGGCATAGCGGATGGCGTTGTCGATGAGGACGTCGAGGATCTGGTCGAGCACCCCGGCCACCGCCACCTCTGGCAGGTCTCTCGTGACCTCCAAGGACTGCCCCGCCGCTTCCGCGGCCGGCCGCCAGGCCTCGACGCGCTCACGGATGACGGTGCCCACCACCTGGTTCGGGACCGTCACGCGTCCACCGGCACGGGCCACCCCGGCCTCCTGGGCCCGCGCCAGCGACATCAGCTGGTCGAGGAGCGTCTCCAGGCGCTCCAGCTCCTTGGTCAGACCCGCATAGGACCGCTCACCGGTGCTGTTCACATGTGACTCCAGCCCGTCGGCTCGCAGGCGCAGCGCCGCCAGCGGGTTGCGCAGCTGATGCGAGGCGTCGGCGACCAGCTGACGCTGCTGCTCCAGGGACGTGTCGACGGCCGCACCCATGCGGTTGAACTCTGCGACCAGACCGCGGAGCTCGGCCGGGCCGGTCGCGAGCACTTCCGCGCTGCGGTCCCCATGCGTGATCGTGCGCGCCGCTGCCTCGAGCGAGTGCACCGGACGCATGGTCCATCGCGACAGCCGCCTGGTCAGCGCCGCGGCCAGCAGCAGGAGCGCCAACGCCCCGACCGCGATGAGCCCCCAGTCCCGCCTGACCTGTGCGGCGGCAGCCGAGGTGTCGACCCGAGTCAGCGCGTACGACCTGACCTCGCCGTCCTCGCGGCCCGGAGCTCCGCGCAGCGGGTCCTCGGTGGTCCAGGGCAGGATCCGACGCATCGCGACGGGAGGCACGCCCACCAGTCCGATACGCACCGCTCCCCTGACCGAGGCGGCACCGGTGTCGAGGTCGCCGGCGAGCGAGAGCTCCTGGCCGTCGGCGTCGACGACGAGGACCGGCTCCTCGTAGACGTCGTGGTAGCGATCGACGAGCCCTGCGACCGGCTGGCCGGAGGCCGCCGCCTCCGCGATCACCGCCATCTGCCGGTCCCGCTCGGACGCGAGCCGGGCGGTACGCCGGTCAGCGAGCGTGGTCGCCAGCGGAAACGCCAGCGCCAGGAGCGTCCCGAGCAGGAGCAGGCCGACAACGAGCTGTACCCGACGCTCCATCACCCGACTTCTCCCCCTTCTCGATCAGCCGAGCCGGAAGCCGTAGCCGCGCACCGTGTGCAGCGGCAGGTCCCGACCCAGCTTGCTGCGAAGCGCGGTCACGAAGAAGTCCAGCGACCGCGACTTGCCGACCGCCGGCGTACCCCACACCTGAAGCAGCAGCTCGTCGCGACTCACCGCCTCGCCGGTGCGAGCGATCAGCGCGGCCAGCAGATCGAACTCCGTCGCGGTCACCGAGACCGGGGACCCACCACGGTGAACGGTGCGCGCGGCGACGTCGACGCTCAGCTCGCCCAGCGTGACCACACGCTCGGCCGGGCGCGGTTCGGCGGAGGCCATCCGGCTCCGCCGAACCAGCGCGTGCACACGCGCGAGCAGCACCGCCCTGCCGACCGGTTTCACCAGGTAGTCGTCGGCGCCGGCCCGCAGGCCGAGGACGACAGACCCGTCACTGTCACGGGCCGTGAGCACGAGAACGGGAACAGTCGAGACCCGCCGCACCGTACGCAGGAAGTCGAGTCCGTCCATGTCCGGCAGGCCGAGATCGAGCACCACGAGGTCGGCCCCGGCGATCTGGTGCAGGCCGTCGTCTCCGCGGCTGCAGTGGATCGGGGTCCACCCCACGTCCTGGAAGGCGTCCACCAACGCCTCCGCAACGCTCGGGTCGTCCTCGACCACCAGAATCCGCACGGGATCAACCTAACGTGGTGCGGTGATCAGAACGCGCCGGTGATGACGACGCGGACCTGATGCACCGCCAGTGCCAGGAAGACGAGTGCGCACAGGCCCATCACGACGTTCGAGTAGATCCGGTTGCGCCATTCGCGCGGCACCCGGTCGGTGTTGAGGATCCACAGGAGCGTGATGGCGAGGAACGGCATGAAGAGCGCCCCGAGCACACCGTAGGCGAGGATCAGATAGACCGGCTGGTCCAGGAACAGGGCGATGATCGGCGGGAACGTCAACCACAGGATGTACGTGCGGTACCAGATGCCGCCGGCGAGCCGCTCGGGCGCGTCCTCGGGTGCCTTCCGCACGTGACCGGCGAAGTCGGCGAACATGAGGCTGACCCCGTGCCACACCCCCACCAGCGAGCTCAGCGCGGCGGAGAGGAAGCCGATCAGGAAGATCGTTCCGGCGGCGGGGCCGTACCGATCCTCGAGAACGTTCCCGATGTCGAGCATCCCCTTGTCGCCGGTGTCGACCGCGATGCCTGCCGAGTACAGCAGCTCAGCCCCGACGATGAGCGTGGAGACGACGAAGATTCCGGTCACGACGTACGCGACCGAGTTGTCGATGCGCATCACCCGCATGAACGCCGGGGTCGCCCAGCCCTTCTCACGCAGCCAGTAGCCGTACGCGGCAAGCGTGATCGTCCCGCCGACACCGCCGGCGACGCTCAGGATGTTGAGCAGCGACCCGTCCGGAATCCGAGGCACCAGGCCGGCGGCGAGGTCGGGCAGGTTCGGCACCGTGAGCGCGGCAGCGGCGACCATCGAGATGAACATCAACAGCACCATGATGCTGAGAGCCTTCTCGAACAGTCCGTAGCGGCCGGTCCAGACCAGCGCGAGGCCGAAGATCCCGGCGATGATGCCCCAGGCCTTCACCGACAGCACCGGCAACAGGGCGTGGGCGGCGAGCCCGGTGCCGGACATGGCGGCAGCGCCGTACACGAAGCCCCAGATGATGAGGTACGGCCCGAAGTAGGCGTGGGTCCAGCGGCCCAGGCTGCTCCAGCCCTCATAGATCGTGCGTCCGGTCGCCAGGCTGTAGCGACCGGCTCCCTCGACGAGCACGACCTTCATCAGGCATCCGAGCACGACGGCCCAGAGCAGCGCATAGCCGTACTTGCTGCCCGCGATCATCGTGGCGACCAGGTCGGCGGCGCCGACACCGGTCGCGGCGACGACCAGGCCGGGTCCGATCAAGCGCCAGCGAGGGACGGCCCCTGCGGACTTGTCATCGATGACAGTCATCAGTTGTAACTCCTCGGTCTTCTCCGGGTGGGGTCACCCGGAGAAGGCCGACTATGTGACGGTCGACACAGTCGCGTCCACGAGGAGAGGCCCTGAGCGGGCTTTCCTTACACAACCCAATGAAATCGGGCCTTGCCCGCTGCTCACCCGAGCGCCTGGTTGCCGACGACCGTCGCCAGCTCCAGACGCTCGGCGTCCTCGGTGCCAGGCTCGGCGGTGTAGACCATGATCCGCAGGTCCTCGACGGCGACGGTCAGGGTGTCGCAGTCGAGGGCGATCCGGCCGACCGTGGGGTGGTCGATGATCTTGTGTCGTGCCGGTTCGTGGTGTCGGGACGGGTCGGTGCTCTCCCACAGGTCCGCGAAGCGGGGGCTGGCAGCGCGCAGGTCGTCGATGAGCCGTCGCAGTCTCTGATCCCCGGGGTAGCGGGCAGTGGTGAGGCGCAGATCGGCGACCAGACCCCCCTGCAGCGCCTCGGTCTCCGCCCGCGTGGAGACGGCTCGACTGCTCTCGAGGACGATGTTGCGCCACACCGCGTTGCGCTCGCGGCCGCGCCACGTCGTCGTCGCACCCATGAGTGCGTCGTACGCCTCGTTGGCGATCACCAGGTTCCACGCGGCGTCGTAGACCACGACCGGGGTGTGCGCCAGCCGGTCGAGGAGTCGCTGCACGCTCGGCGAGACCCGCGAGGAGATCACCTCCCTCCCCGGGGTGACATGCCCGGCGAGCCGGAACAGCACGTCGCGGTCCGCGTCCGGGAGCCGGAGCGCCCGGGCGAGCGCCTCGACCACCTGCGCCGACGGCGAGGTCGCCCGGCCCTGCTCGAGCCGGGTCAGGTAGTCGACCGAGATACCTGACAGGTGCGCGACCTCCTCGCGTCGCAGCCCGGTGGCCCGACGACGGCCACCGGGCGGCAACCCGACCGTGGCGGGCTCCACGCGATCGCGCCAACGGCGCAGCATCTTGCCGAACTCCGATGACTCCATCCCACCAGTGTCCGGCACGGTGGAGCCGATGTCCTGGCCCTGCCAGTCCTACGAAAACCGGACCGCTTCCTGGGCCCGTGTCTCCGGTGCAGCCTGGAGGCATGACCACCACACTGATCACCGGGGCCAACAAGGGCCTCGGCAAGGAGACCGCCCGCCGCCTTCTCGCCGCGGGACACACCGTCTATGTCGGCGCCCGTGACGAGGCCCGTGGCCGGGCCGCCGCCGCGGAGCTCGGCGCCCGGTTCGTACGCATCGACGTCACTGACGACGCCTCCGTCTCCGCCGCTGCCGAGCAGATCGCCGCCGACGGCGGCCTGGACGTACTCGTCAACAACGCCGGCGTGGAGCCGCGGCTGGCCGACAACGCCATCCCCACCGCCGCCGACGAGAGCGTCGAGGACGTACGCGCCACCTTCGAGACCAACCTGTTCGGCGGGATCCGGGTGACCCAGGCCTTCGTCCCGCTGCTGCTGAAGTCGCCTGCGCCCGTCATCGTCAACGTCTCCAGCGGCCTCGCCTCACTGAGCGTGCTGAGCGATCCCGACGGCTTCACCTACTTCTACCGCGGCCTGAGCTATCCGGCGTCCAAGGCCGCCGTCAACGCCGCCACCATCCAGTTCGCCAAGGCGTACCCCGCCATCCGGATCAACGCGGTCGAACCCGGCTTCACCGACACCGAGCTCAACGGCCACACCGGCACCCAGAGCGTCCAGGAAGGTGCCGAGATCATCGTTCGGATGGCGCAGGTCGGTCCGGACGGCCCGACCGGAACATTCGTCTCCGGCCACGGCCCGCTCCCCTACTGAGCGTCGAGCAGAGGCAGTACGTCGGCGATGGAGGAGACGACGCGAGTCGGCCGGAACGGGAAGGTCTCGACCTGCTCGGGCCTGGTCGACCCGGTCTCGACGAGGATGGTGCGCATCCCGGCCTCGAGGCCGCTGATGATGTCGGTGTCCATCCGGTCGCCGATCATCACGGTCGTCTCGGAGTGGGCCTCGAGCTGGTTGAGGGCGCTGCGCATCATCAGCGGGTTGGGCTTGCCGATGAAGTAGGGCGCCCGGTTGGTCGCGGCGCTGATCAGCGCGGCGACGGAGCCGGTCGCGGGCAGCGTGCCCTGCGGGCTCGGCCCACTCGGGTCCGGGTTGGTCGCGATGAACCGTGCACCGCCCTCGATCAGCCGGATCGCCCGGGTGATCGCCTCGAACGAGTAGGTGCGGGTCTCGCCGAGCACGACGTAGTCAGGGTCGTTCTCCGTCATCACGTAGCCGACCGCGTGCAGCGCGGTCGTCAGACCGGCCTCCCCGACGACGTACGCCGAACCGTCCGGCCGCTGGTCGGCGAGGAACTGCGCGGTCGCGAGCGCCGAGGTCCAGATCGACTTCTCCGGGACGTCGAGACCGGACCGGAGCAGCCGGACCCGGAGGTCCCGCGGGGTGTAGATCGAGTTGTTCGTCAGCACCATGAACGGCACCGAATTCTCGGTGAGCTTAGCCAGGAACTCGGCGGCGCCTGGGATCGGCTCCTCCTCGCGCACGAGGACACCGTCCATGTCGGTCAGCCAGGTGTTGATGGGGCGCTCGTCGATCACGGAGACATCCTCGCCGATCGCAGCCCAACCGCCAACCGTTGTCGCCGACTACTACTTTCCCCACCGGTCAATAGTGCTTTCGGTCACCCGGGAATGGTCTTCGGCCGGATGTTCCCGTCCTCCGATCAGCGAAGACTGACACCGTCCCAGCATCATCCTCGGGAGGAAGACATGAAACGCATCTCAGTACCGCTCGCCGTCGCCGTCGTCTCGCTGGCGGCCACCCTGGCTCCAGGAGTCTCGCTGGCAGCTCCAGCCGCGGCCCAGGCCGCGACTCAGGCCGCGCCACCAGACACCATCAAGTGGGACAGGTGTCCCGCCGAGATCTCTCCGGTGCCGATCCCGAAAGGGATGCAGTGCGGCACCCTGAAGGTGCCCCTGGACTACAGCAACCCCGACGGTAGAACGATCGACATCGCGGTCTCACGGCTGGCGAGCACGAAGCCCGACAAGCGGCGCGGCATCCTGCTGACCAACCCCGGCGGCCCCTCCGCGGGTGAGGGCTATCCGGCGATGCTCGTCGCGATGGGTCTGCCGCAGAGCGTCCGGGACAGCTACGACGTGATCGGCTTCGACCCGCGGGGAATCGGCCGCAGCACGCCGGGGACGTGCGACCTCGCCGAGGAGCAGCTGCTGACCGGGAACATCCCGCCGTACGCGCTCGACGCCGCCGATGTGACCGAGCGGGCAGCAGAGAGCAAGCAGATCGCCGAGCAGTGCGCGACGTCCAAGACATCCTGGATGCTGCCGCACGTCACCCCGGCCAACACCGCACGTGACATGGACCGGATCCGGACTGCGCTGGGCGAGTCGAAGCTTTCCTACGCCGGTGCCTCCTGGGGGACCCACCTGGGCGCGGTCTACACCACCCTGTTCCCGCAGCGCAGCGACCGGATCGTGCTCGACAGCAACATGGGCCCGGGTGGCTGGGACTACGCGGGCGACCGGCTGTGGTCGCAGGGCGTCGAGGACACCTTCCCTGCGTTCGCGAAGTACGCGGCGGCGAACCACCGCGAGTACGGCCTGGGCAAGACACCGGCGCAGGTACGGGCGACGTACTTCGAGCTCGCCGAGCGGCTGGAGAAGAAGCCGATCCAGACGCCGGACGGCCCCTTCGACCATGTCGCGTTCCGGATGATCAACTTCGGCTTGCTGTACGGCCCGACCCAGCTGCCGCTGCTGGCCGGCATCTGGCAGGCGGTCGACGCGAACCAGCCGCCGCCACCGCTGCCCGGAGGCGACGCCGTGACCGACGTGGACAACCTCATCTCCGGTCGCTATTACATGATCTGCAGCGACGCGCACTGGCCGTCGTCGGTGGCCACCTACCAGCGCAACGTCGCCACGGACCGGATCAGATACCCGCTGTTCGGCGCGGCCGGAGCCAACATCACGCCGTGCGCGTACTGGCCGGAGCCCACCGAACCGGCGGTCCGGATCACCGATCGGGGTCCTGCCAACGTACTGATGGTGCAGAACCTCCGCGACCCGGCGACACCGCTCGCCGGTGCGCGGGAGATGCGCAGGGCGTTGGGCGAGCGGGCCACCATGGTGACCGCCGAACAGAGCGGCCACGGCGTCTTCCCGGCAGGTAGGAACCGTTGCGCGAACCACGCCGTGACGACCTATCTGACCACGGGTGAGATGCCGTCGCGCGACTACCACTGCTCGGCCGACGCCGCCCCCCGCTGATCCCTGTCCGATCCCTCGACCGTCTCCACCCGGCCATTAGATTGTCCGGGTGGAGACCATCGACGGTGAACCGGTGCTGGAGCGGCCGACCGTGGCCGAGGTCGAGGCGGCTCAGGCCGACGGCCGCTGGGACAACCCCTGGAACTTACGCCTCCCGGTCACTGGCTCAGTCAGCCAGGCGCAGGTCGCCCTCAGCCCGGGGCGGCAGGTTGGAGAGGGCGGCCTGGACGAGCGCGACGCGTGCCTTGACCGTGACCGCCCGGCGGAGCCGGCCGACGTCGTCACCGATGTTGCGCTCGACGGACTCGCGGATCTGCTCCTCCGGGAAGCTTGGACGACCACCGACCGGGACCTCGATGTCGGGGAGGTCGGTGAGCACCGGGAAGATCTGGGTGCCGATGCTGTCCAGGAGCTTGAAACGCTGGAAGCGGTCGGTCTCGTCCCAGACCTTGTCGATGTCGGCACCGCCCTTGCGGAACCTCCGGCCGGAGGCCAGGACGGTCTTGGCCGTCCCGGTCAGGGCCACGGTGAGCTCATGCTCGGTCAATCGCATGCGCCAAGCATGCCCGCAACCGGCCCGGACATCTCCCCCGGGCCGATCACCCTTCGATAACACCTGCTCCCCCAGATACCAGCCGCAGATATCAGGCGCAGATATCAGGCGCAGATATCAGGCGGCGTTGAACGTCGCCGGGTCCGGACCGGTGCGGCCCTCGCACTCCAGCGCGTCGATCGTGGCCAGGTCGGCGTCGGTGAGATCGAAGCCGAACACGTCGAGGTTCTGCGCGATCCGCGCCGGGGTCACCGACTTGGGGATGACGATCCGGCCCTGCTGGAGGTGCCAGCGCAGGATCACCTGGGCAGGAGTGCAGCCGAGACGGTCGGCGATCGCGGTGATCGCCGGATCCTGGAGGATCGCGCCCTGGGCGAGCGGGCTCCAGGCCTCGGTCGCGATCCCGAACCGGTCGCCGGCAGCGACCGTGGCGCGCTGCTGCAGCGCCGGGTGCAGCTCGATCTGGCTGACCGCCGGCACCGTGCCGCCGAGCCCGACGATCCGGTCCAGGTGCTCGGGCAGGAAGTTCGAGACACCGATCGCGCGGGTCCGGCCTGCGGCGTACAGCTCCTCGAGGCCCTGCCAGGCGCCGACGTACAGGTCACGGGCGGGGGTGGGCCAGTGGATCAGGTAGAGGTCGGCCTGGTCGAGACCGAGGAGCTCGAGGCTCTTCTCGTACGCCTCGACCGGCCGCTCGTGGTCGGCGTTCCAGAGCTTCGTGGTGATGAAGAGCTCCTCGCGGGCGATGCCCGACTTCGCGAGCGCGCGGCCGACGCCGGCCTCGTTGCCGTAGACCGCCGCGGTGTCGATGCTGCGGTAGCCGGCCTCGAGCGCCGCGGTCACGGCTGCCTCGGTCTCGTCGTCGGGCACCTGGAAGACGCCGTAGCCGAGCTTCGGCATCTCGACGCCGTTGTTCAGGGTGATGTTCGGGATGGTCATGAGACTTCTCTTCTCTCGGGAGTTGGGTGAGGTTCAGGCAGGGACGGGAACGGACGTACGCCGCTCGCCCCCGGGCGCACGGACGGCGACCAGCAGCACGAGCAGACCGAGCGCGGTGACCCCGGCGCCCGCCCACAGCGGCGAGGTGTAGCCGAGCCCGGCGGCGAGGGTGATGCCGCCGATCCAGGCGCCGAGCGCGTTGCCGAGGTTGAAGGCGGCGATGTTCGCGCCGGAGGCGAGGGTGGGGGCCTGGTCGGCGTACCCCATCACGCGCATCTGCAGGGCCGGCACCGTGCCGAAGCCGACCGCGCCCATCAGAACCAGCGCGACGACGGTCAGCACCTGGCTGGTCGCGACGAGGGCGAAGGCGGCGAGGACGAGAGTCAGGGCGGCCAGGAGCACCCCGAGGGTCCTCACCACGTCGCGGTCGGCGGCGCGGCCGCCCACGATGTTGCCGAAGAAGAGGCCGACGCCGAAGAGGACGAGCAGCAGCGGGACCGCGCCCGCGGAGAAGCCGCTGACCTCGGTCAGGGTGAAGGCGATGTAGGTGAACCCGCCGAACATGCCGCCGTAGCCGAGCACGGTCAGGGCGATCGAGAACCAGACCTGCGGGTTGGCGAAGGCGGCCAGCTCGGTGCGTACGGCCGGGGCGGCTGCCTCGCCGCGACCGGTGTGGGCCGGGACGAGGAGGGCGATGCCGATGAAGGCGATGATGCCGATGACCGTGATGGCCCAGAAGGTCGAGCGCCAGCCGGCGGCCTGGCCGAGCAGGGTGCCGAGAGGTACGCCGAGGACGTTGGCGAGGGTGAGACCGCCGAACATGAAGGCGATCGCGCTGGCCTTGCGCTCCGGAGCGACCAGCTGCGCGGCGACGACGGCGCCGATGCCGAAGAAGGCGCCGTGGCACAGGGCCGCGACGATCCGGCCGACCATCATCGTGGCGTAGTCGGGCGACATCGCGGAGATCAGGTTGCCGAGGATGAACAGCACCATCAGGCCGAGCAGGGCTCGTTTACGGGGCACGCGGGTGAGCGCGAGGGTCAGGGCGATCGCGCCGATCGCGACGCTGAGGGCGTAACCGGAGATGAGGTAGCCGGCGGTGGTCTCGCTGACTGCGAAGTCGGTGGAGACCTCGGGCAGCAGGCCCATGATGACGAACTCGGTGAGGCCGATGCCGAACCCTCCGATCGCGAGGGCTAGCAGTGCGACGGGCATGGATGACTCCTGAACGTGGACGGGTTGCGTCTGTCGATAGTCCGCGTGCGCATTAGTTGCACACGCTTCGTATTTATAGTTGCACGCGCGCACTATCCGCGCAACTCGGGTATGCTTGAGGTGTCCACGAAGGAGGACCCATGGGAATCGCTGACGACGCCGTCGAGATCCGCGCACAGGGCTGGCGCACGCTGGCGGCCGTGCACGGCCTGATCGAGGCCGCGCTCGAGAAGGCGCTGCAGCGCGAGCACGGGCTGTCGGTCGTCGAGTTCACCGTGCTCGACGCGCTCAGCCGCCAGGACGGCTGGCACATGCGCATGCAGCAGCTGGCGCGCGCGGCCGCCCTCTCCTCCTCGGCCACGACCCGCCTGGTCACGCGCCTGGAGAACCGCGACCTCCTCACCCGGATCCTGTGTGCCGACGACCGCCGCGGGATCTACACCGAGCTCACGCCTACCGGACGCGCCCTCTTGAAGAAGGCCCGCCCGTTGCACGACGAGGTGCTGCGTACGGCACTGGACGAGGCCGCCGAGATCCCCGAACTCGCGCCGCTCGTGCACGCGCTCGGGTCCTTGTCGCCGGCCCCGGCCTGATCGCGCAGCGTCAGGCGAGCCAGCCGTTGCGGCGAGCGGTGAGGGCCGCCTCGGTCTTGTTGCGGGTGCAGGTCTTGCCGATCGCGGCCGAGAGATAGTTGCGCACCGTGCTCGGCGAGAGGAAGAGCCGGCCGGCTATGTCGGCGATGCTCGACCCGTCCTCGGAGGCCGCGAGCACGTCGCGCTCGCGCGCGGTCAGCGGGTTCGGGGCGGCGCGGAGCGTAGCGGCGGCCAAGGCGGGGTCGAGGACCGTCTCGCCACGCAGCACCCGGCGGATCGCGTCGGCCAGCTCCTCGACCGGCCCGTCCTTGACCAGGAAGCCGACCGCGCCCGCGGCCATCGCCTCGCGCACGTAGCCGGGCCGGGAGAACGTCGTCAGGATCATCACCCGGCACTCCGGGATCGACGCGCGCAGCTCGCGCGCGGCCTCGATTCCGCTGATCCCGGGCAGCTCGATGTCGAGCAGGGCCACATCGGGGCGCACCTCGAGCGCCGTCTGCACGATCTCGGTGCCGGTCCCGACCTGGGCGACCACTTCGAGGTCGTCCTCGAGCCCCAGCAGCACGGCGAGCGCGCCGCGCATCATCGCCTGGTCCTCGGCGAGCAGGATGCGGATCACGATGCCGGCACCCGCGCCTCGAGGCGGAACCCGTCGACCCCAGGACGTACGTCGAGGCGACCGTCGACCGCATGCAACCGCTGCCGCAGGCCCTCGAGTCCGCCTGACCTCTCGCTCGTGTCCACCGGACCGCCGATTCCGTCGTCGACCACGGCGAGCCGGAACTCGCCGCCGTCCTCGGTGAGCTCGAAGCGGCAGCTGGCCGCCCCGGAGTGCCGGAGTACGTTCGTGGCGCCCTCCCGCACGACCCAGGCGAGCGCCTGGCCGGCGATGTCGGGCACCTCGGCGGGGGCAGCGGTCACCGACGTACGGATCCCGGCGGCGTCGAGCGCGCGACGTGCGCCGTCGAGCTCGTCGGCCAGGGAGAGCGTCTTCATCTGGTCGACGGCGACCCGGACGTCGGCCAGCGCGGCGCGCCCGACCTCCTCGATGTCGGCCGCGTGCGCGGCGGCTGCCTCGGGGTCACGAGCCGCCAGGCGGCGTACGGCCTCGGCCTTGACCACCATCACGCTCAACGTATGGCCGAGCAGGTCGTGGAGGTCGCGCGACATCCGGGCGCGCTCCTCGGCCACCGCCGCCCGGGCCAGTTCCTCGCGGGTGCGGCGGAGCTGCTCGACCGCCTCGATCAGACGCAGGAAGGAGGTCGTGGTGATGCCGCTGAGCAGGGTGCCGCCGACACTGAGCAGGTAGGCGTCGCCGATGCCCTCGATCAATGCGATCGAGACCGCGACGCCGACCGTGGCCGCGACGATCGCCACCAGCAGGCGCCAGCCCCGCAGCACCGTCGGCGACACGATGGCCAGCACGCCCCAGACCGTCTGCCAGCCCTCGCCCTGCATCGCGGCCAGCACGATCAGCACGACGAGGACAGGCAGCAGGACACGGACCCGGCCCGTGACCACGAGAGCCACCGCGGCCCCAGCAAGGGCCACCACCAGGACCACCTGGCCGACGGCCGGCAACGCCTCACCGGAGAGGTTGAGCAGCGGGAAGAGCAGCAGCACCGGCAGCCACACCAGCACCACGCCGTGGCGCACCGCGCTTCGCGCGGTCACTCCCTCGCTCGGCGCGCCCGGACGAGCAAGCTCGCCGGTCGACCTCGCTCCGGTCGTCTGGAGGTGACACCACAACCCGGACACGTTCGTCACCTTATCGCCGCCGCAGGCCGGCGATGACCACAACGGCGACCACGACATGCAGGCTCGCGAGGCCCAGTCCGGCAGCCAGGGTGAGCGCGCTGGTCGGTGTGATCAGGGAGAGCACGGCGATCGCGACGGCGAGCATCGTCCATCGCCGCGTCCCGCGCTCGGAACGGCCCTCCCACCAGCGCAGCAGCGCCCCGCCCGCCAGTGCGATCAGCAGACTGCTGACGATCACCGACCCGATCCCGATCTGCTGGCTGCCGGCGCCCGACTTCACCTCGAGCTCCACTCCCCCGGCCTGGGTCCACAGCAGCCACACGGCCGTTGCGGCCACGGCCGCCGCGGCCGCCACGCCGCCGATCCGCGGCCAGCCGACCCGGGTGCGCTGCGCGGTCTCGTTCGTCACGGTTGTCATGCCTGTCCTCCGTCTCCACCACCCACCGTGGGTGGTGTCTCCAGACTCGCGCTCCGCGGCACCCGGACGTCAGATCTGATTGTCCGGACCCCACGGTGACAATTGTCAGTGGCGGATGCGCCTATCGTGGAGGCATGCGCATCGCCATCGTCGGCGGCCACGGCAAGGTCGCCATGCATCTCCATCCGATCCTCGCGGCCGCGGGCCACACCCCGGTCGCGCTCGTACGCCGCGAGAGCTACCGAGCCGAGCTCGAGGCGCTCGGCGCCGAGGTCGGCCTGCTCGACATCGAGACCCAGGACGCCGACGGGTTCGCCGCCGCCTTCGCCGGCTGCGACGCGGTGGTCTTCGCCGCAGGCGGCGGCCCCGACGGCAACATCGAGCGCAAGCGCACCGTCGACCTGGAGGGCTCGACCAAGTCGATCGCGGGCGCCAAGGCCGCCGGCATCCGGCGCTTCGTACAGGTCTCGGCGATCGGCGTCGACGAGCCGGTCCCGGCCGATGCCGGAGAGGTGTGGAAGGCGTACGTCGAGGCCAAGCGCGACGCCGACATCGCCCTGCGCGACAGCGACCTCGCCTGGACCATCCTGCGTCCCGGCAGCCTCACCGACGACCCCGGAACCGGGCGGGTGAAGCTGGCCCCGAAGCTCGACCGTGGCACCATCCCGCGCGCCGACGTGGCCGCGGTCATCGCCGCCGTGATCGATGACGACGCCACCGTCGGCAAGCAGTGGGAGCTGGTCTCCGGTGACGCCTCGATCGACGAGGCCATCGCCGCCGTCCTCTGACCTGGGCGCTGAATCAGCGAAGACTCAGCAAGCCCTTCACGTACGCCGCCTGGCCGATGTGCTGGGCGGCGTCGTCGACGACGCTGACCAGTCGCACCGCGGTGGTGACCGGCGGGTCCCAGTGCTCGTCGATGACGCGAGCGAGATCCTCCTCGCTCAGCGAGCCAACCAGCTCGATCGTGGCCGCGTGGACGGCCTGGTAGTAGCCGGTCAGTAGCGTCGGGTCCTCCAGCCGGAATGCCGCGACCTCTTCGGCGGACTGTCCGTACCCCATCGCCCGCGGCCGATAGGGCAGCCCGAACCTCTCCACCCAGCCGTCGCTCGCCCACACCTCGTCGGTGCCGGCGAGCGGCGCGATCTGGGCGTCCTCCATCCGGGCGATGTGCCACAGGATCCAGGCGATCGAGTTCGCGCGGTCGTAGGGCCGCCACAGCAGGTCGTCGACAGAGAGCCCGTCGACGATCGAAGGAAGGGTCTCCGCGATCCGGCCGAAGCCGTCCGCGAGCAGTCGCTGGGGCCAGGTTTCGCTCATGCCTTCCGTTCTACACCGTCGCTCTGGACCGTGTCCGGCAGCTGGCTCCGAGCCTCGCTCCACATCCGGGTCACGATGTCGGCGGCCGGCTCGGCCGCCGCGCGCGCCGCGGCCTGGCCGGCCCAGTGGTTGGCCCGGTCCAAGGTCACCTCGGCAGCGGGGTCGGGCGTCCCCTTGCGCCACCTGGCGACCAGCCGACGCTGGTGCGGATAGGGCGCGGGCGACGGCGCCCCCGGCGCCTCCCAGGAGCGCACATACGGCGTCGGCGCGGCGCGGCCGAGGCGGCCGGAGTAGGCCCGGGTGGCGACCGTGTCCTCCGGCGCGAGCCCGTCCAGCGAGCCCGCCCAGGCGTCGGCGATCGCGGTCTCCGGCGAACGCAGCAGCGCGGTGCCGATCTGCACGGCACTCGCCCCGAGGGTCAGCGCGGCGGCGACGGCGCGTCCGTCGGCGATCGCGCCGGTGGCGATGACCGGCACGTCGACACCGTCGACGATGTGCGGCAGCAGCGCGAACAGCCCTACGGCCGTACGCTCCGCCGTCTCCGGCTCGAAGACCCCTCGGTGCCCGCCGGCCTCGAGACCCTGCGCCACGACGGCGTCGGCACCAGCCTCCTGCGCGGCGATCGCCTCGGCCAGGGTCGTGGCGCACGCGAACCAGGCGATCCCGGCCTCGTGCAGGCGGTCGACGTACTCCGGCGAGAAGAGACCCATGATCGAGGAGACGGCCCTCGGCCGGGCGGCGAGCATCGCCTCACACTGCTCCTCGAACGACGGCGCGGGCGGCTGCTCGGGGCCCGGCGTACCGAACCTTCCCAAGAACTCCTCGGCGGCCGAGATCCTGGTCGGGTCGTCATCGGCCGGGTCGGGGATCCAGATGTTCAGCTGGAACGGACCCGTCGACAGCGACCGGAACTCGGCGGCCCACTCCGCGATCCGCTCGGGCGAGTCGAGCACCACCCCCGCCGCGCCCATCCCACCGGCATCGGCGACCGCGGCCGCCGCCGCGGGCGGGCAGGCACCCGCCATCGGCGCCTGAAGGATCGGCATCGAGAGGCCGTACGCCTCGCAGAACTCCTGAGCACGTCGTCGGGCCGTCATGACATTCACGGTAGCGCCCGGAAACCCCTGGCGCCGTACTAGCCGGGGCGGCAGGATCGGCCCCATGCGCACACTCATCTACTCCGCATTCGTATCCATCGACGGCGTCGTCGACTCCCCCGGCGGCGGCTCCGAATACGAGCAGCACCGCAGCGGCGGCTGGACCTACAAGGACATCGAGTTCCTGCCGGAGGCCTACGCGATCAAGGGCAGCGAGATGGAGGAGGCCGGCGCGTTGATGTTCGGCCGGCGCAGCTATGAGGCGTTCGCGCCGATCTGGCCCGACATCGAGGACTTCGCGGTGGTCAAGGCGATTCCGAAGTACGTCGTCTCGACGACCCTCGGCGACGACGCCCTGGTCGAAGGTTGGGGTCCGCAGAACATCGTGAGGTCGCTGGACGAGGTCGAGAAGCTCAAGCAGGGCGACGGGGGCCCGATCCTGATCGCCGGCAGCGCCGAGCTCGCCCGCAACCTCTCCGACGCCGGCCTGATCGACCGCTACCACCTGCTCGTCTTCCCCGTCGTCCTCGGCGCCGGGAAGTCGATGTGGAGCGAGACCGACAAGGACAAGCAGCGGCTCGCGCTGGTCGAGTCGGAGACCTACGCCAACGGCATCATCAAGCTCGTCTACGACGTCGTCCGCTAGGGGCTGATTCGGAATGCGGCGCCGAGCCAGACGCCGTCCAGCGCGTGGCCTGGCCAGGCGCCGCCAGGGCGCGTGCTGGGCGGCGTATGGCCGGCGCTTCCGCATTCGGAAAAGGCCCTAGCCGCGGTCAGGGGCAGCGCGCGTAGAGACGACGCGACCCGGTTCCGTACGCCGCGGGATCGGTGAACGCGCAGCCGTAGTCGGGTGCGGCGACAGCTGCCCGGTCGAGCACGTCGTCGCCGGCCGGGCGGTCGCCGTGCTCGACCCACTCGACGAGGTCGCCCCAGGCGGCCGAGGCCTCGGCGGGGCTGAACTCGCAGTGCCCGGCCGAGCGGATCGCGCGCTGCACGACCAGACGGTCGCGGTGGTGGCGGGCCACCTCGCGTGCGTAGATCTGCTCCAGCGAGAACGGCACGAACATGTCGCCGAGGTTGTGCAGGCTCACCACCGGGGCGGTGGGACGGCCGGAGATCCGGGATGGGGCGTTGAGCCGGTGGCTGTAGCGCCCGGCCGGGTCGGCGGGGTCGGCCCGCTCGATCTCCGTGTTCAGGTCGACCGGCGAGCTCGGCGTGTAGACGGTGTCCCGGTTGGTCGCCACGCGGCCGATGTTGAAGCCCAGCGTGCCGCCGTCGTCGACCGACGGCAGCGTGAAGAGGAAGTCCTTCCACTGCCCGAAGGCCGCCTCCGCGCCCGGGCGCGGGCCACCGCTGCGCTCGATGGTCATCGCGCGCAGCTGCTCGCCCTCCGGGCTCAGGGTGCCGCCGAGCCCGAGCCGCTCCTTGATCACCGGGACGTCTACGCTCTGATAGTCCTTGGTGTAAGGGTACGCGTCGTGCCCGGCGAGCGCCTGCGCACCGAGGTTGTAGTCGACGAAGAAGTCGAAGAGCTCCACGTCCCCCAGCTGCCCGCACATCGGCATCGCGCCGTCGTAGAAGCCCGGATACTGCTCCAGCGAGCGCCCGATCACGTGCCCGCCCATCGACACCCCGGTCACATAGGTGCGGGTCGCCTTGCGCGGCAGCAGCTTGGAGGCGTACGTCGCCAGGTCCCGGGTCGATCGCACCCCGGCGCCCACGTCGTAGCCGTTCGTCGAGTAGCTCGACGCGGCCCAAGCGTAGCCCTGCTCGAGGAACGTACGCCGCAGCCCGAACCCCGGCGTCTCGGGCGTCAGCGTGTAGCTGAGCCCGCGATAGCCGTGGGCCCACATCACCAGCTCGCCGTTCCAGTTCGCCGGCACCTCGAGGACGTACGCGGCGTGCTCGCGCACGCCCTGACGCACCGTGGTCTCCTCGCCGCCGACGACGATCGGCGCCACCGGCGGGTTGCTGATCGTGTAGCCCGGCAGCGGCTGGTCACCGGGTGGTTCGCGGTCGGCGAGCGCCGGGCCGGTCGAGGCGACCAGGGCGGAAGCGGTCAGGAGCAGGGCGAGGAGAGCGGCTGACGCACGAGGCATGTCTCCGAGAGTAGGGCTCACTGTGACTGGCGTCACAGGAACAGCGCACGAGGTGTCTCGTGCAGCGCGCACAACGGCTCAGCGGCCGACGGCCTTCCGGATCGCACCGAACGCGGCTTGGCCGACGCCCTTGATGCCGGCCGCGATGAACGTCGTCCAGTCGAAGTAGTCGCGCCACAGCACGATCTTGCCGTCGCGCACCTCGAAGGTGCCGCACACCCAGAACTCGGCGGAGACCGAGCCTCGGCTGAGCACGTCGATGCGCTCGGTGAGCACCACCGGCCCGTTGGCCGCGATGTTGATCATCCGGACCTCGAAGCCGGTCGTGTACTTCCCCATGACCCGCAGCTGGCGCCCGACCTCGGAGAGGCCACGGGCCGGCGGGATGGGCACGTTCTGGTAGGTGACGTCCTCGGCACACAGCGCCAGCGCGGCGTCGACCTCTCCGGTCTCGAGCGCGGCCAGGAACTGCTCGACGATCTGGATCTCGGTCATGTTGCTACGTTAGCGCTGTTCAGCGGCCAGTGGCGGGCTCAGCACCAGACAGTCCTGGCGGTGCAGGGCCGGGTCGTCGAGAAGCTCCTCGACGGCGATGCGTCGGTCAGGCACCCGTCGCAACGCGCTCGAGTCCTTCTCCATGACGAAGACGTCGCGAGTCCGGGCCAGCTCGGCCAGATAGCCACGACCCATGTGCTCGATCTCGAGCATCAGCGCCCAGCGCTCCGTGCCCGCCAGAGACCCGGCTGCACCGGCGACCACCTCGCGCTCGAACCCCTCGACGTCCACATTCACGCAGAACGAACGCGCCGACCCGCCGAGCACCTCGTCGAGCGTGGTGACCTCGACGTCGCGGAGCTGCCAGCGGGCCGAGCCGTCGTGGCGCTCGTCGTAGAGCGACGACGTCCCCGACCAGGTCCGGTCGACCGCGAACCGCGCGGTCCCGGGCTTGTCGGCCACGGCCTGCGAGCGCAGGTCGATCGCGATCCCACGGGTCTCGAGGGTCTTGCGCAGGACCTTGTGCAGCGAGGTGTTCGGCTCGAACCCGATCAGCTCCACCCCGTCGGGGACGTCCACCCCGACGAGCATCTCGCCGTAGTTCACGCCGATGTCGATCACGGTCTGCCACTCGTGCAGCCCGAGCGCCAGCCGCCACAGCTCGAGCGAGCCGCGGATGATCCGCCCCTTGTTGGCGATCAGGCCGAGCGCCCGCGGATCGGTCGGCTTCACATAGATCCGATGGCCTTGTTCGGTCGTCGCGTACGCCATCTCGAGCACCTTCGCGTAGGGGTCTTCGGCCCAGCCGCCCTTGGCTGTCGCCGAACCGTAAGCCCCCTACCGAAACGGCAGCCGAACCCTGGGCAGCGCGGATCGGACCACCAGCGAGAGGTACGCCACGCCGCCCGAGACCAGGTCAGGAGATCTGCTCGACCAGGTTCGCGGCGATCTCCTCCATGGTGTTGCCCTCCAGGAACTGCTCCCCGTCGAGCAGGATGGTAGGAGTCCCGTGGACACCGTCCGCGGTGGCAGCCGCAGTGGCGGCGTCGGACCAGGCCTTGCCGTCGAGGTTCTCGATGCGGTCCTTGACCGCGGACTCCTCGGCTCCGGCCTCGACGGCGAGGTCGACGAGATCGGCAGCCTCGGGGTAGGGGCCGGCCTCGCTGGGCTGGTTCTCGAAGAGCAGGTCGTGGAACTTCTTGGCGACCTGGTTGCCGGCCTCTTCCTGGACAACCGCGAAGCTCGAGGTGGCGAGCTCGGAGTAGGGGCCGAACCGGTCGAGGAGGACGAACGGGCGGTAGTCGACCTGAACCTTGCCCTCGGCGGCCAGCTCGGCGAGATCCTCACCGGACGCTGCCTCGAAGTCACCGCACACGGGGCACAGGAAGTCCTCGTAGATGACGACCTTGCGGGGCGCGTCGTCGGGACCGATGACCAGGCCGTGCTCGCTGCTGCCGGCCTTGGCCGCGGTGATCTCGTCACCACCGGACCGGTTCAGGCTGAACCAGACCAGGCCACCGACGATCACCGCGATGGCGGCGCAGACCGCCACGACGGTGAGGATCGACTTGCGGGCCTGCTTCTTACGCAGGGCCTCCAGCTCCGCGGCGGCCTTGGCAGCGCGGGCCTCACGCTTCTCCTTGCGCGAAGGGCTGCTGTCTGAATCCGTGCTCATGAAGCCAACATAGGTGCCTCTCCTGAGCGCAGGCTGAAACCACGCCATGGGAACCGTTATCACATCGTCTCCTAACCCTCCGCGAAGCCGTTGACCAGCGGCGTTATGGTGCTCTGCGTGGCTTCACTGAACGAACGTCTGGTCTGGATCGACTGCGAGATGACAGGGCTGTCCCTCGAGCACGATGCGCTCATCGAGGTGGCAGCCCTCGTCACCGACTTCGATCTCAACGTGCTCGGCGACGGGGTCGACATCATCATCAAGCCCCCGGCCGAGGCGCTGGAGCAGATGGACGACTTCGTACGCGACATGCACACCAAGTCCGGCCTGCTGGTCGAGCTCGAGAACGGTGTGCCGATGCGCGAGGCGGAGGAGCAGGTCCTGGCGTACGTCTGGGAGCACTGCGGCAAGGACTCCCGGCCGCCGCTGGGTGGCAATACGGTGGCCACCGACCGCAACTTCCTGGCCCGCGACATGTCCGAGCTGGAGGGGTTCCTCCACTACCGCAACGTCGACGTCTCCTCGATCAAGGAGCTGTCGCGTCGCTGGTTCCCGCGGGCCTACTTCTCGGCTCCCCCCAAGCGCGGCAACCACCGCGCGCTGGCCGACATCCAGGAGTCGATCGAGGAGCTTCGCTACTACCGCGAGGCGGTCTTCGTGCCGATGCCCGGACCGGACTCCGAGGTGGCGAAGGAGATCGCCGGCCGGCACGGAGCCTCGATCACCGGCCTCGGTGACCCGGCGGCCACCCCCGATTCCACAGATCCGGCCTGATTCCCCTATAATTCTTGCTGGCTCGGACATGCGCTGTGCGGGCCGATGGTGGGTATAGCTCAGCTGGTAGAGCGCCGCCTTGTGGTGGCGGATGTCGCGGGTTCAAGTCCCGTTACTCACCCCATCAGAACGGCCCGTCCGAGAGGACGGGCCGTTTGTCTTCTGTGGGGAATTTGCCCTTGGGTTCACGGAGATACCTGACTAAAGTCAGGTATATGACAGTGGACACCTCGGTGATGCGCAAGTTCAACATGAGCTACGTCCGTCGGGTGGGAGCGCTCGAGGACTCCTTCCTCGGCAGTGGTCTCCCCTACGGCACGGCCCGGATCCTCTACGAGATCGGGCTCGGCGCCCTGCCGACCGCCTCGGGCTCCGCTTCGGCCATCACCGTTCAAGACCTCAGGACCCGCCTCGGCGGCCTCGACTCCGGCTACGTCAGCCGGATGCTGCGGACGCTGGAGAGCAAGGGGTACATCGCGACGGACCGCGACCCGGCCGACGGCAGGCGCCGACTGGTGGTGCTCACCGAGGACGGCCTCAAGCAGTGGGACGACCTCGAGCGCCGCTCCGAGGAGCGCGCCCATCTGCTGCTCGATCCGCTGACCCAGCGGCAGCGCGACCGCCTCAACGAGGCGCTGGCGACGGCCGACCTGCTGGTACGGGCCGCCGCGATCACCATCGAGCAGGTCGACCCGCGCGACCCGATGGCCCAGGAGGCGATGGGCCACTACTTCGCCGAGATCGGCGACCGCTTCGGGTTCACGGTCGGCGACGAGGGCTTCGGCGACGACCCCTCGCTGCGAGCGCCCCACGGCACCTTCTTCGTCGCCGCCAGCGACGGGGCCCCGGTCGCCTCCGGCGCGGTCCGCGAGTTCGAGGGCACCGCCGAGATCAAGCGGATGTGGGTCGACCCCGCCTGGCGCGGCGCCGGCCTCGGCTCACGCCTGCTGCGCCACCTGGAGGCCGAGGCGCTGCGGCTGGGCCACCGGGTCGTACGCCTCGACACTCGCGACGTCCTCAGCGAGGCGATCGGGATGTACGAGCGGGCCGGGTACGAGCGCATCGACCGCTACAACGACAACCCCCACGCCACCCACTTCTTCCGCAAGGCGCTGGGCTAGGCGTACGTCTCCAACCGCTCCAGCGGCGGCTGGGCACTGGGGTGCGCGACCGCGGCCGCGCCGACCGCGCAGGCCGTACGCAGCGCCTCCTCGTCCCCTGCGCCGGCCTGGATCGCGAGGGTGAGCGCAGCGGAGAACGCGTCGCCGGCGCCGACGGTGCTGACCACCTCCGGCGCCGGCGCGGCCGGGACGCGAGCGGTCTCGGTGCCCTCGGTGATCATGGCCGCACCCGCGGCGCCGTAGGTCACCGCGACCCGCCGGGCCGCGCGCAGCTCGGGCATGGCGGCGTACTCGGTCTCGTTGACGATGAACAGGTCCACCCGCCCGACGAGGTCGGCCGGGAGGGGCCGGGCCGGGGCGGCGTTGAGCGCGACGAACCCCGGCGCCCGCGCGGCGACCGCGCGGATCACCTCGAGCGACAGCTCGAGCTGCATCAGCACGGCCTCGTCCACCCCGACCGAGATCCCGTCGGCGGCGACCGACGCGTTGGCGCCGGCGCACACCACGATCTGGTTCTCCCCCGTCGCGTCGACGGCGATCAGTGCCGTGCCGGTCGGCGAGTCGGTGATGCGAACACCGGCGACGTCGACCCCGGCGGCCCGGATCGTCTCGACCGCCCAGGTACCGTCGGCATCGGCGCCGACCGCGCCGACCATCCGCACTCGCGCTCCGAGCCGGCTCGCCGCGACGGCCTGGTTGGCACCCTTCCCACCGACGTCACGGCGCAGCCGACCACCGCCGACGGTCTCTCCGGCGCCGGGCAACCGCTCGACGAGCGCCGTCAGATCGACGTTGATGCTTCCGACGACGACCAGGTCCTGTGGCGGGCGCACCGGCATCAGGGACGTACGAGACCGATGCAGGAGTAGGGCAGGCCGGAGATGCGCTCCACCGGCACGTCGCGCGCCTCGGCGAGCTTCTTCACGTGACTCACATCGGCGTCGTGGGCCGGGTCCACCAGGATCTTCGCCGGCTCGCCGTGCAGCAGCAACCGGAGGGTCTCGTCGACGCCGGCCTGAACGAGGCTGACGTCGCCGTCCGCGAACTTCTCCGCGACCTCCTCGACCGCGTCCCAGCCCACCCAGGTGGGCGTGTGGTCGCCGCCGAGGTGGGCACCGAGGTCGAGCATCACCTTGGTGCGCACGATCGGGAAGCGGGCGGCGACGGTGTCGATGAACTTCTTGGACACGTCGGCCGGAGCCAGGTCGGCGTGGAACACCGCGCCGTGGAAGTCGTTGGGGCCGACCCGGTCGTCGTCGATGACGGGGCGCGAGACGAGGCCCGAGACGGTCGACCCGAGGGAGGCCGACGGGATCAGGTAGTCCTCGCGGGTGCCGTAGACCGCCACGCTCCGGCCCGGGTCGGCGAGGACCGCGAGCTCCGGGGAGAACGGCGAGGCCAGATGGGCGTCGAGCGTCGAGTTGGCCTTCTCGACCGACGCGGCCAGCTCGCGGGCGATCGCGCCCGTGCCGGTCCACCCGTCCACGAACATCACCTGAGCGGGGTCGTGGTGGGCAGCCAGGTAGGCGAGCGCGGTCTGGTCGATGCCGCGCCCACGGATCATCGAGATCGCGTAGTGGGGCAGGTCGAGCCCGTGCACGCGCTGCGCCCAGCGCCGCATCAGCACCCCGATCGGGATGCCGGCACGCACCAGGGAGACCAGCACGGCGTCCTGCCCGCGCCTGGCCAGCACCTGCTCGGTGACCAGGCCGATGGCGTACGCGACCCGCTGGGCCGATGCGGTCAGGGCCTCGTCGAAGAGCTCCCGGTGTGCCTCTGCGGGCTCCTCGGCCGGCGCGCCCGCCGGGTCCGCTGACAGGTCGTTGAGCAGCCAGGCGACGTCGTCGCGGTCGTAGGAGCCGAAGGCCGGCCCGTGGAGCGGAGCAGGCAGCTGCCGGGCGGGCTGGTCGTGGCGCGGCTCCGGGGCGTACGCCGGGATGGTCACGACCACGACCCGCGGCGCGAGCCGGGCGAGCTGATCGACCAGGCCGCCCTCCTCGTGCAGCGCGGGTGTGTCGGCCGGCTCGTCGACGACCAGCACGATCGTCTCGAAGGCACCCTCATGCAGGTTGTAGGCGAAGCGTGGCCCGTCGCCGTCGGCCGGGTCGTCGTGGGACGGGAAGGTGATCGCGGTGCGGATCGCGTAGCCCGGGTCATCGACGTCGAGCACCGGCGACCGGGTGGTCGTCGAGTAGGTGATCTCGTGGCGGCGGCCCTCGGCCGCGCGGCGGTCCGCGAGCGCGGAGGCGATCCGCAGCGGGGCGTACATCAGCTCCTCGGTGCCGAGGACGTGCACCGGGCCGTCGGGGATGCGGCCGGCGACGGCCGCGGCGGTCACCGTGACGGCCGACTCGTAGGAACCGGCGGCGCTGGGCGTGAAGCCGTGGCGGCCACCCTCCGGAACTGCGCGTGGCCAGGTCGCGACGACCTGGACGACCTCGCCGCGCGGACGCCGGCTCGGCTCGACCCCGGCCAGCTGACGGAGGTTCTCGACGGTGTCGATGAGCCGGTTGCCGTTGTCGGCGAGGTCCTCGGGCAGCTCGATCTCGCCGCTCGCGAGGGAGACCACGTCCAAGGTCGCGCGCAACCGCTTGATCGAGCGCTGCATCCGGCCCCGGTCGTCCTCCGAGCGCAGGTCGACCAGCGCGGCCACGACGTAGTGCTTGTGCGGGAACTTCTTGTGCAGTGCCCGGATGGTGTTGACGACCGTCTTGCCGGTGATGACCTCGTCGTCGACCAGCACGAGGGTCTCGGCACGGGCGAGGAAAGCCGGATCGGCGGGGAGCAGCCGGTGGGCGGTCGCGTGCGAGTGCTCCTCGAAGAAGTCGGCGACGGACTCGATGCCGTCGACGACCCGGCGGGTGGAGTGCAGGTAAGGCGCCCCGAGGGCGTCGGCGACGAGATGACCGAGCGCGGTCGCGGTCTCGGCGTAGCCGAGGACCACCGCGTCACCGGTGACCGCCGCGCGCGCCTTGGCGCCCAGGCGCAGCCCGGCGTCGGTCACCAGACGCGGGTCGGTCGGGACGTGCTTGCCGAGGACGGAGGAGACCAGGAGCTGTGCCCGGCGGGGGTTGCGTCGCACCGCCAGACCGACCAGATCGGTGAGCATCATCCCGCTCGGCGCGTCGGTCGTCCGCAGACGCACGCCCAGACGTTCGGCCACCCAGGTGCCTGACCAGCCGCTCGCTTCGTCTCTCACAGGTGACATTCTCCCCCAATGCTCCTCGTCTGACTCAACCGCAGACAGGCCGTCCCTGTCCACTGCATGTCCTGTCCGAGCAGCCCCTGCGCCCGGCCCGCCGTTCAGAATGAGAACGTGTTCTTGCCGGACGTGACCAAGAGCACTAGGTTCCGCACATGTCACGTCGCTCGGGAAGCTTCGCCATCGTTGCCGCCGCGGCGGCTGTGCTCGCCTTCGGGACCTCACTGCTGAGTCCGGTCGGACCAGCCGGCGCCGACCCGGCGGAGGCTGATCCGACGAAGGGGGCCCAACGGCTGTCCCGCGAGGGGCGCTGGCTGGTCGACCAGCACGGCCGGATCGTGCTCGTGCACGGGCAGAACCTCGTCTGGAAGCACGATCCGTACGTCCCACCCGACTCGGCCGAGGGCTTCACCGCGGCCGACGCGGACTGGCTGGCGGAGCACGGCTTCAACGGTGCCCGGATCGGCACCCTGTGGGCGGGCGTGACCCCGGACGCCCCTGGGCAGGTCGACGAGGACTACCTCGACGACTGGCAGCGCGTGATCGACCTGCTCGCCGACAAGGGCATCTGGATGCAGTACGACTTCCACCAGGACATGTGGCACGAGACCTACGGCGGCGAGGGCGTGCCCGACTGGGCAGCGAAACGGCCGGCGCCCTACAACCTGCACCCGCCGATCAAGCTGTCCTTCCCTGCGACGTACATCACGCCCGAGCTGGCCACCGTCTACGACAACTTCTGGGCGAACAGGAACGGTGTGCAGGACGGCTGGGCCGCGGCCTGGGGCGCGGTCGCGCAGCGGTGGGGCGACCAGCCCTACTCGATGGGCTACGACCTCATCAACGAGCCGTGGGCGGGCCGGGAGTGGCTGACCTGCCCGATCACCGGGTGCGCGAGCTCCTACCGGGACGAGTTCCAGCCGGCGTACGAGAGGGCGACGGCGGCGATCCGGCGGTCCGACCCCGACGGCATCGTCTGGTACGAGTCGCAGCTGCTCGCCAATCAGGTCCCCAACTCGAGCTTCGGGCCGGCGAACGACGACCAGGTCGGCTACTCCTGGCACAGCTACTGCCCCTACGGCTATCTCGACTCCCAGGGCATCCCGATCGGGGTCAGCGGCTGCAAGGACTACGACGAGACCCACAACCTCGAGGCGCTCGAGCAGGCCGAGACGATGGGCGCGACCAACCTGATGTCGGAGTTCGGCGCGACCGACAACACCGAGCTGCTGGCCATCGACACCGCCTCGGCCGACGACCACTTCACCTCCTGGATGCACTGGGCCTACAAGCACTGGGACGACCCGACCACCGCCGACGGCGCGCAGGGGATGTTCGCCGACGACGCCGATCTCTCGACGGTGAAGTCCGAGAAGCTGCGTACGCTGGTCCGCACCTATCCGCAGGCCACGGCCGGCACCCCGGTCGACCTCTCCTTCGACCCCGCCACCGGCGCGTTCAGCTACACCTACGAGCCGTCCGCGGAGATCGACGAGCCGACCGAGATCTTCGTCAGCCCGATCCACTACCCCTCCGGGGCGGACATCGCCGTCGAGGGCGGCAAGGTCGTCGGCGAGGGCGAGCACAACCGGATCCTGGTCGAGGCGACCGGAACCGAGCCGGTGACCGTCACGATTGACTAGTGGTCTGAGCCGATAGTTCGTCCCTGGTCCGTCGTCAGGGTGCGTGCTGGGCGAGGCGCCCCCGCGAAGGCATACCGGGGTCTTTCGAGCGGGGGCAACGCCGCCCAGTGCGTGCCATGGCGGCGGAACGGGGACGAAATTGAGGCGATGACCACTAGGCTGGTCGCGTCCCGCCCGCTCCGGCCCGCGTCGGTCCAGCCCTCGGAGGATCAGTGTCCGTCTCGCTCACCAAGGGACAGTCGGTCTCGCTCACCACAGGTGACGGCAGCAGCATGATCCACGTCCGGATAGCGCTCGGTTGGGACGCGGTCAGACAGGGTCTCTTCGGCGGCTTCCGTGGCGCCGACGTCGACATGGACGCCTCCGCGATCCTCTACGACGCGGCCGGCGGCCACCTCGACCAGGCCTGGTTCCGGCAGCTGAAGTCCAGGGACGGCGCCGTCGTCCACACCGGCGACAACCGCACCGGTGCCGGCGAGGGCGATGACGAGTCGATCATCGTCCATCTCGACCGTGTGCCGGCCGAGGTCGCGCAGATCGTGTTCACGATCAACTCCTTCACCGGACAGAGCTTCGCCCAGATCCAGAACGCCTTCTGCCGACTGGTCGACGAGAACACCCACACCGAGATCGCCCGCTTCGACGTGAGCCAGACCGGGCCGCACACCGCCGAGATCATGGCCAAGGTCAGCCGTCAGGACGGCGGCTGGGCGATGACCGCGCTCGGCGAGATCGGCAACGGGCGTACGTTCCAGGACCTGCTGCCCTCGATCGCCCCGACGCTCTGAGCGCCTGGCCCTCGCGAGCTACCGCTTCAGCTTCTTGATCTCGTCCTTGGCGGCCTGCTGGGCGATCGCCTCGGCCTGGGCCTCCTCGCCGAAGACACCCTCTACCTTGGCCTTCTCGACCTTCTTGAACTGACGCAGCATGCTCCACGCGATCACCGCGACGGCGACGCAGAGAGCGATGAAGATGCCGAAGGCGGTCCAGCCCGCGACCACGTCCTCGTCCTGGGGCGGGGTGGGCTCAGGAACGGGCTGGGAGGTGTGCAGAGTCTGCGTCGTCATCGGGAGGCCGGACATACCGACATTGTCTCACCTGTGCCTGAGAGATCTTCAGGCGGTGACGACCTTGCCGAAGCTGATCTCGCGTCCGACCGCGGCCTTGCCCTCGTCGTCGGCGGTGGAGGCGTCGAGACCGGCGAACAGATCGGTCTCTTCGCGCCTCGCAGCCTCGGGCACCGGCACGTAGGAGGTCACCAGCTCGAAGTCCTCGGTCGGCCAGGCCTCCTTCTCGATCTCCCGGGGCACCGCGAACCAGGGACCGTCGGGGTCGATCTGGGTGGCGTGCGCGAGCAGGGCCTGGTCACGTACGCCGAAGAAGTCAGCGCACTCCACCTTCGTGGTGACCCGCTCGTCCCAGCCCGGGTTCGGCTTCCACTCCTCGAGGCGCTCCTCGTACGGCGAGGCCAGGCCATGACGCTTGATGGCCTCGTGCAGCGCGACCATGCGGGGGTAGTTGAAGGTGTGGCTGTAGTAGAGCTTCAGCGGCTGCCACGGCTCGCCCGCGTCCGGGAACAGGTCAGGGTCGCCCGCCGCCCGGAACGCCTCCACCGAGACCCGGTGGCACATGATGTGGTCCGGGTGCGGGTAGCCCCCGTTCTCGTCGTACGTCGTGACCACATGCGGCCGGAAGGACCGAATGATCTCGACGAGCCGGCGCGTGCTCACCTCGAGCGGCGTCCGGCCGAAGCAGCCTTCGGGGAGCAGCGACCAGTCCTTGGCCCCCATCTCCTTGACCAGCATGAACTCCTCGACCCAACCGGAGTCGACGAAGCCGAGCCAGTCCTGCTTGATGCCGAGGATGTCGCGGGCGCGATGCATCTCCTCGCGGCGGATCTCGTGGATGTTCTCCAGGATCCCGGGGCGCTCCATCTTCGGGTTGAGGATGTCGCCCCGCTCGCCGCCCGTACACGTCGCGACATGGACGTCGACCCCTTCGGCGACGTACTTCGCGGTGATCCCCGCGCCCTTGCTCGACTCGTCGTCGGGGTGCGCGTGCACGTGCATCAGGCGGAACGCCTGCTGGAGCTGCTCTGGCATGGGTTCAATCCTAACCACGCTCCGTCTCACCAATCGGTTACCCGCTCCCACTCCGCGGACAACTTTGGTGGTAGGCGTCCGGGGACGGATGTGCGGTCTCCTTCGGCGGGGTGGGACCATGTTTCCGTGAGCACGCCGTCAGCCGAAGAATCCCGCATCGCGACCCGCTACGGCCGCGGCCCGCGCCGTCGCCCGGGCGTACTCATGATCGCTCTGGTCCTCGCCCTCGTGGCTATCGTCGGCTGGTTCGGCTGGGCGCTGTGGATGGCCCTGCACCCCGAGGTCTCCTCCGGCCTGGAGAAGTGGGAGGCGGTCAGCGAGAACGAGGTCGAGGTGACCTTCGTCGTACGCCTCCACGACAAGGACGCGAAGCCGGTCTGCTCCGTCGAGGCCGAGGACGACCAGGAGGAGAAGGTCGGCCACCTCGAGTTCACCGCCACCGAGGGGCGCCAGACGATCACCATCCCGACCGAGCGCCGTGCGCTGCGGGTCGAGTGGGGTGAGTGCACGGTCGATTGACCGTACTTCTCAGGCGATCCCTGCACTTCTCTGGCGCGCATTGCCGGAGAAGTGCAGGGGCCCTGAAGTTCGTTGGGCCGGTTGACCGGGTATCCCTACCCGGTGAAAACCTCAGTCTTCAGGATCTCGACCTTGAGCGGCCCGCGAGGACCCTCGTAGGTCACGGTGTCACCGGCGCTGGCACCGATGAGGGCAGCGCCGATGGGCGAGGCGGCAGAGGAGATCTCGACGCCGCCCGCGTAGTCCTTCATCTCGATCGAGGCGATGAGGCGGGTCTCGGCCTCGTCGTCGTCATCGCCCTCGAACTTGAACGTGACCAGCTTGCCGACCGAGACGACGCCGTCGTCCTCGGGGACAGTGGTGTCGGCCTTGCGCAGCAGTGCCTCGAGCTGCTGGATCTGACCCTCGAGCTTGCCCTGCTCCTCGCGAGCGGCGTGGTAGCCGCCATTCTCCTTGAGGTCACCTTCGTCGCGGGCGGAGCTGATCTCGGCAAGGATCTCCTGGCGTCGGGGGCCCTTCAGGGATTCCAACTCCGCGGTGAGCTTGTCGAATGCACCCTTGCTGAGCCAGATAGTGGCAGCCGTGGTCTCGGTCGACTGAGTCATAGCGAGTTACTCCTGATGGGTAGTGAATAGGTAAGGGGCGCCGGTCAACCCCCATCAACCGGCGCCTTTTCTCCCTGCTGAGCGGGCATGTTTCACCCAGCCGAACGATCTGCGGGAGATTGTCAGAATGTTCAGTTTAACAAGGCAACCACACCCGAAGACAGTTCGCGACCGAAACGTTGCGCAATCTGACCTCCGGACCGTTCCTCGGAACGTCAGGTCAAACCGTCAAGGCGTGGTCGCGGGATATCCCTTGCTGCGCAGCTGTTCGAGCACTCGCTCGGCGTGGGTCTGACCCCGGGTCTCCAGCTGGAGCTGCACACCGACCTCGGCGAGCCGCAGTCCGGGGTTGGTGCGCGAGTGCACGACCTCCATGACGTTGGCTCCGGTGTCGCCGATCACCGACAGCAGGGTGGCCAGCGCCCCGGGCTGGTCGGGGATCTTCACCGCGACCGGCAGGTAGCGCCCGGCCAGCGTCATGCCGTGCTGGATCACCTTGCCGAGCAGGAGTGGGTCGATGTTGCCGCCGGAGAGCACCACCACGACGGGGCCCTCGAAGGCCTCGGGCGCGTCCATCAGAGCGGCCACGCCGACAGCGCCGGCGGGCTCGACGACCAGCTTGGCCCGCTCCGCGAGCGCCAGCAGCGCGCTCGAGATCGCCTCCTCCGAGACCGTACGGATCTCGTCGACGTAGGTCTGGATCATCGGGAAGTTGGTCTCCCCCGGCAGGCCGACCGCGATGCCGTCGGCCATCGTCGGCATCTTGTCGAGCCGGATCGGACGGCCCTCGCGCAGCGAGACCGGGTAGGCGGCGGCCGTCTCGGCCTGCACGCCGACCACCTTCACGTCGGGATGCTTCGCCTTGATCGCGAGCGCCGCACCGGCGAGCAGGCCACCCCCGCCGAGCGGGATGACGACGGTCTTCACGTCCGGGGCCTGCTCGAGGATCTCGAGCCCGATCGTGCCTTGGCCGGCGACGACGTCGGGGTGGTCGAAGGGGTGGATCATCACGGCACCGGTGCGCTCGGCGAAGGCCATCGCGGCCTCGAGGCACTGGTCGACGTACTGCCCCTCGAAGATCACCTCAGCGCCGTACGTCCGGGTGGCCTTCTCCTTCGGGATCGGCGCGCCCTCGGGCATGAAGACGGTGGACGGGATGCCGAGGGTGGTCGCCGCCAGCGCGACGCCCTGGGCGTGGTTGCCCGCGCTCGCGGCCACCACCCCCTTCTTGCGCTGCTCCTCGGTCAGCCGGGCGATGCGTACGAAGGCCCCGCGGGCCTTGAAGGAGCCCGTACGCTGCAGGTTCTCGCACTTGAGGATGACCGTGTCGCCGATCATGTCGGTGAGCCAGCGGGCTCCCTGGACAGGCGTCTCGGTGATGTGGTCGCGCAGCAGCTCGCGGGCCTCGAGGATGTCGCCATACGTGGGCTGACCGGTCGTCGGCTGACCATGCATCTCAGGCACTGCCTGCTCCTGGGCTCGGCGGGGGTGGGGAGGTCGGGCCGGTGGCCGGCAACGGAGGCGGAGGCGACGTCGGCGCCTGAGCCGGGGCCGTGGCGGTCAGATGGTTGGCCACCGCGTTGAGGGCGGCCACCAGCGGCACGGCCACGAGCGCACCGGCCACGCCGCCCAGCACGATGCCGGTCGCGACCGCCAGGATGACGCCGAGCGGGTGGACCCGCACCCAGCGGCCGAGCAGGAACGGCTGCAGGCCGTGGGCCTCGAGCTGCTGGACCAGGATCACGCCACCGAGCATCAGCAGCGCCGTCAACGGGCCCTGGGAGACGAGCGCGACGAGCACGGCGACCGCGCCGGCGACCGTCGCACCGATCAGGGGGACGAACGAGCTCAGGAAGACGAGTACGCCGATCGCCGCCACGAACGGGACCTGCAGGGCCGCGGCGATGATCATGATGCCGACCGCGTCCACCGCGGCCACGATGACCGTGGCCCGGGTGAACTGGGTCAGCGACACCCAGGCGACCCGGCCCGAGCTGTCCATCCGGCTGCGCGCGGCCCGCGGCGCGAGCCGGACCAGCCAGCCCCAGATCCGCTCACCCTCGGCGCAGAAGAAGTAGGTGGAGAAGAGCACGATGAACAGGCCGGCGAAGACGTCGAGAGCTACCCCGCCGACCTCGCTGACCCGGGAGAACGGGTTGGAGGCGTACGACGCCGCCCACTCCTCCAGGGTGGTCTGCACCGTGTTGAGCCAGGTGTCGATCTGGGTCTCGCTCGCGTTGAACGGCCCGTTGATCAGCCAGTCGCGGATCTCGTCGAGCGCCTTGACGGTCTGTCCGGCCAGGTCGTTGAACCCGTTGGCGACCTGCGTGCCGGCGAAGCTCAGCAAGGCGATGACCACCACGAGCACGCCGATCACCACGAAGAGCGCCGAGATGCTCCGCTTCAGGCCGATCCGGGCCAGGCCGTTGACGACCGGGGAGACGAGCGCGGCGATCAGCAGCGCGATGATCAGCGGGACGACGACGATGCTGAGGTAGCCGAGTGCGCGGACGATGAGGTAGCCGGCGGCCACAATGACCAGGAACCGCCAGGCCCACTGCGCGGAGAGCTCGACACCGTAGGGGACGTCGGTGCGGCTGACCGCCTTGGGCACCGTCACCGGCTCGGGCGCGGCCAGCTGCTCCTGGCGCTCCTCGCGCAGGCGCTCGAACTGGTTGACGAGGCGTAACGCGAAGTTCTCGGCCGACTCACGGGCCTCCGCGGCGGCCTCCTTGGCCACCTCGGCGGACTCACGCGCGTCGGCTTCATCCTGGGCGTGACGGTGTTCCTCACGCGCCTGCCGGTTGCGCCTGAATGCGCCTGTCATCCGCTCGAAGCCCTCCTTCGCGGCCGACTTCTCGCCGCCGGGAGCATCCCCCTGATCTGTCACCTGACAGAGGCTACCGGGAGGGTGTGAGGTGGGTCGCAAGGTGCCGCGCCGTCGCGGGGTGCGACCGCGCGAGCAGGCCCACCGCGGCGAGCACATAGTCGCCGTCGACCGCCCGCAACGGCTCGTCCGGGAGCTGCCATCCACCGCGAGCCGACCAGCGCATCACCCGCTCCTCGATGCCCGGGCGACCGTGCCGGAGCACACCGCCGGAGCCGATCACCACGCCGACACGGCGCAGGTCGGTGCCGGTGCGCTCGATGACCTTGCCGCTCGGCGCCAGGACGACCCGGGACCGTCCCGCGTGCCGCTGCAGGGCCGTGGAGATCGCGATCCTCGCCAGGAGCTCGTCGATGTCCTTGTCCTGCTCGGTGCGCGGCAGCCAGCCGGGGTGGTTGCGCCGATGCTCGACCTCGCCGGAGAGATCCGACTCGGCCAGGCTCGGGTGCGCGCTTCGCGCGCTTACTCCCTCGCTCGGCGCAGACGGACGAGCAAGCTCGCCGTCTGGCCTCGCTCCGGTCGTCTCGGAGTGGTCCGCCGCCGCGAGCGTCGTGGTCGCCGACCAGCGCATGCCCAGATCGCCCTCGACGGTCCGGGTCACGGGGGTGACGGCGACGACCTCCTCGCGTACGTGCTCCGCCTCGGGGTCGGGGCGGACCACGCTGTGCACGTCGGTCGTGGCTCCGCCGACGTCGACGACGACCACGTCCTCGCCGAGCACCTCGGCCAGCGTCTCGACTCCCTGGAGAACGACATCGGGGGTCGCCCCCTGGACGATCCGCCGGAAGTCGGCCCGGCTGCTGAGGTTCTTGCCACCGATCACGTGCTCGAGGAACATCTCCCGGACCGCCGCGCGGGCGCTCTCGGGCGCCAGCACACCGATCTTCGGCACGACGTTGTCGCAGGTCACATGGGGAACATCGGCCAGGATCTCGTCGATCTCCGAGTTGGCCTCGCGGTTGCCCGCCACGACCACCGGGCCACGCCAGCCGGCCGCGGCCAGCTCGCGCGCGGCCGAGACGACGGCGTCCCGGTTGCCCCCGTCGGTGCCACCGGTGAGCAGCACGAGATCGGGGGTTGTGTGGGGGGGTGGGGGGGCCCAGGGGGAGTCACGTTGTCAAACACCCCGGGGGGCGGCCCCCCCCGCCCTGGGAGCCCGGGAGGCCCCGCCCCCGCG
>NZ_JBHXNY010000006.1:204343-238814 GCF_042719275.1 Nocardioides sp. NPDC058538
GTGAAGCTGAGAGTGGCCCCTAGGTCACTCTCAGCTTCACAACCCGCGGTCGCGATCACCGCGACGACCTTGCCTCCGCTGGACAGCGCCACGCGGCGCCCGGCCTCGGCGGTCACCAGCTCCTCGTTGCCGACCACGGCGATCCGGAGACCACCGCCGGCCGAGGAGCAGGCGAGGATCTCGGCGGCGGCGGCGCGGGAGTCCTTCTCGGTGAGAGCGGTCAGGCAGGCGTCGTACGCCTCCATCACCTCGTGCAGCGATGTCGGTGCGCTCGCGGTGCCGAGGATCTCGCCGGAGACGAGGTCGACGTGGAGCGCCTTGGTCCAGGTGGAGCCGAAGTCGACGCAGACGGCGGTCTGTGGCGCGTCAGCTCTGGTCAAGGGCCTGCTCGAGGTCCGCGACGAGGTCCTCGGCGTACTCGATCCCGACGGAGAGCCGGATCAGGTCGGCCGGCACCTCGAGGTCGGTGCCCGCGACGCTCGCGTGGGTCATGCGCCCCGGGTGCTCGATCAGGCTCTCGACACCGCCGAGCGACTCGCCCAGCGTGAAGATCTTGGTGCGCTCGCACACCGCGAGCGCAGCGGCCTCGCCGCCGGTGACGCGGAAGGAGATCATGCCGCCGAACCGCTTCATCTGCTTCTGGGCGGTCGTGTGCCCGGGGTGCGTCTCCAGGCCCGGGTAGATGACCTCGCCGACCTTCGGGTGCGAGGTCAGGAAGTCGGCGACACGCTCGGCGTTGTCGCAGTGGCGGTCCATGCGTACGGCCAGGGTCTTGAGGCCTCGCAGCGTCAGCCAGGCACCGAACGGGTCCGCGATCGCGCCGGCGGCGTTCTGGAGATAGCCGATCTTCTCGGCGAGCCCGAGGTCACGCACGATCACGGCGCCACCGACGACGTCGGAGTGCCCACCGACGTACTTCGTCGTGGAGTGCACCACGACGTCGGCACCGAGCGTGAGCGGCTGCTGCAGGTAGGGGCTGGCGAAGGTGTTGTCGACGACAAGGCGCGCGCCGGCCTCGTGGGCCACCGTGGCCAGGGCCGAGATGTCGGCGATGTTGAGCAGCGGGTTGGTCGGCGTCTCGACCCAGACGACCTTGGTCTTGCCCGGCCGGATCGCGGCCGCGACCGCGTCGACGTCGGCGACCTGGGCCGGGGTGTGCGCGATCCCCCACTGGCTCTCGACCTTGTCGATCAGCCGGTGGGTGCCGCCGTAGGCGTCGTCGGGGATGACCATGTGGTCGCCGGGCCGCATCAGGCTGCGGATCAAGGTGTCCTCGGCGGCCAGACCGGAGGCGAAGGCGAAGCCCTTCTCGCCGTCCTCGACCGCCGCCAGCGCGCCCTCGAGCGCGGTGCGCGTCGGGTTCGCGGAGCGGCTGTACTCGTAGCCGTTGCGCAGGCCACCGACGCCGTCCTGCTTGTAGGTCGTGGTGGCATAGATCGGCGGGATCACCGCACCCGTCGTCGGGTCGGGCTCGTAGCCCGCGTGGATCGCCTTGGTCTCGAAACCGGCCTTGTCGAGGTGCTGCTGCTCGCTCACACGCCGAGCCTACGTCCGATCTCGTTCCGCTGCCCATCCGGGAACGTTCGCGCGTCGAACTGTGTTGG
This sequence comes from Nocardioides sp. NPDC058538, assembly GCF_042719275.1. Classification (NCBI taxonomy): domain Bacteria; kingdom Bacillati; phylum Actinomycetota; class Actinomycetes; order Propionibacteriales; family Nocardioidaceae; genus Nocardioides; species Nocardioides sp. NPDC058538. Next base: position 205,948 of record NZ_JBHXNY010000006.1, read on the forward strand.
AGACTGGTAGCAACCCTGACTTTCTGGAGGTCACTCATGTTCGGTCGACCAACACAGCTCTTCTCTGAGGACCGCACCCTTGCCGGGCGCGACCAGGCGCTCTTCGAGCTGCCCGCGAAGCACCGCGTCCTGGGGACGCCGCTGCTCGCCTCCCCGGATGACGACACCGCGCCGGAGGGGTCCGAGGTGGCGTACTTCGGTCTCGGCTGTTTCTGGGGTGCCGAGGAGATCTTCTGGCAGATGCCGGGCGTCTACTCGACCGCCGTCGGGTACCAGGGCGGCACCACGGCCAACCCGACCTATGACGAGGTGTGCAGCGGCCAGACCAACCACACCGAGGCTGTCCGGGTCGTCTTCGACACCGCGGTCGTCTCCTACGCGGACCTCGTCAAGAAGTTCTTCGAGGTGCACGACCCGACGCAGGGGATGCGGCAGGGCAACGACGTCGGTACGCAGTACCGCTCGGCGCTCTACTACGTCTCCGACGCTCAGCGGGAGACCGCTGAGGAGCTGACCAAGGTCTACGGCGACGAGATCGCCCGGCGCGGCTACGGCGAGATCACCACCGAGATCCGCGAGGTCCCGACGTTCTACGCCGCCGAGCCCGCCCACCAGCAGTACCTGGACCGCGTGCCCAACGGCTACCGCTGCCACGCGAACACGGGCATCGCCTTCCCCGCGACCGCCTGACGTCAGGCCAGCGGCAGATACATCACGTGTAGGCCGACCCGGCCGTGCGACGTCGAGTCGAACGCGTCCGGGACGGTCCCGATGATCTGGAACCCGAGGGACTGCCACAGGCGTACGGCGGTGGTGTTGGTCTCCACCACCGCGTTGAACTGGACGCCGTGAAAACCCTGCTCGCGGTGCCAGCTCACGCAGTAGTCACCGAGTGCACGGCCGACCCCCTTGCCGCGGGCCTTCGGCGAGACCATGAACGAGGCGGTGCCGATGTGGCTGCCGCGGCCCGGGCGGTTGGGGCCCATCTTGGCGCTGCCGAGGATGTGCTCGTCCTCGGCGTCACCCTCGACCGCGACGACGACGTGGTCGTACATCCACAGGTCCTTGGCCTCTTCTGACGTGAGGCCCTCGGGGTAGGCGTAGGTCTCCCCCGCCGCCACGATCTCGGACCAGAACGGGTAGATCTGCGGCCAGTCCTCGGCCGTCGCTTCGCGGATCTGCATCAGAGGTCAACCTTTCCGTCGATGGCCTCGCGCATGAGGTCGGCGTGGCCGCAGTGCCGGGCGTACTCCTCCACCATGTGGACCAGGATCCAGCGCAGGCTGATCGGCTGGTCGTCACGGTTCCTGCCGACCGCGATCTGGTCGAGAGAGCCGGCGCTGTCGGTGAGCTCGTTGGAACGAGCGATCGCCTCCCGGAGCAGCGTACGCAGCGCCTCGGGGTCGTCCTGGGAGGCGCTGGTGAAGTCCCAGTCGGGATCCGCATCCCAGGGCGCGGTGTCGAAGGGCGGGACCTGGCCGGCGCCGGCCAGGCGGACGCCGAACCAGACACCCTCGACGTAGGCCAGGTGCTTGAGGATCCCGGCCAGCGTCATGGTGCTGGGCGGGAACGGGCGGTTGAGCTGCTCGTGGTCGAGGCCGGCGACCTGCCTGAGCAGGGTCGCCCGGTAGAAGTCGAGGAAAGAGCGCAGGGTCGTGGACTCGTCCGCGACGTACGGGGCTCCGCTCGGGTCTCGGATGTCTTCGAAGAGTGCCTCGCTCATGGGCGTCAACGTAGCGGTGGCCGAGTTTCCTCGGCGAATCACTTTCACGAATCACTTTCACGAAACTGAAACGCGTTCTAGATTTGGCGCATGTCCCCCGTTCCCAGAGGTCCACAGAGTCCCGAGAAGCCGCTCCGAGTCGTCGTCTGGTCCACCGGAACGGTGGGTCGTCATGCGATCGCGGGGGTCGATGCCCATCCCGACCTGGAGCTGGTCGGAGTCTGGACCTCGACCCCGGCGAAGGCAGGAAAGGACGCCGGGGAGCTGGCCGGGCTCGGACGTACGCTCGGGGTGGCGGCGACCACCTCGCGAGACGAGCTGCTCGCGCTCGCCCCGGACTGCGTCGTCCATGCCGCGATGACCGACGACCGGGTCTTCGAGGCGATCGAGGACCTGACCGGGCTGATCCGGGACGGGGTCAACGTCGTCTCCTCGGGGCCGGTGATCCTGGTCCATCCGCAGGGGACACTGCCCGACGAGATGATCTCGGGCATCGACGAAGCGGGCCGCGAGGGCGGTGCGTCGCTGCACGTCAACGGCATCGACCCGGGCTTCGCCAACGACGTCCTGCCGCTCGCGGTGACCTCGCTGTCGCAGCGGATCGACCACCTTCGGGTCAGCGAGATCGCCGACTACTCGACGTACTTCCAGCCGGTCGTGATGAAGGACCTCTTCGGCTTCGGCGGCTCGCTGGAGGACAAGCCGTTCCTGTGGGAGCCGGGCGTGCTGAGCACCGCCTGGGGCCCCGTCGTCCGGGTCCTCGCCGCCGGTCTCGGAGTGACCCTGGACGAGCCGCTCGTCGAGCACGTCGAGCGCCGTCCTGCGGTCAAGGACACCAAGACCGTGTCGGTGGACATCGCCGAGGGCGCCCAGGGCTCCGTACGCTTCACCGTCACCGGCAGCGTCGACGGAGTCCCCCGTATCACCCTCGAGCACGTCACCCGGACCGACGCGGAGTCCGATCCCGACTGGCCCACCCCGGCCACCGGTGACGGCTGCTACCGCATCGAGGTCACCGGCGAGCCGTCGATGACCGTCGAGTTCAGCCACCACGGCGAGCACGGCGACCACAACGTCTCCGGGATGATCGTCACCGCCCAGCGCCTGGTCAACGCCATCCCCGCGGTAGTCGCCGCCGCCCCCGGCCTCGTCTCCCCTCTCGACCTCCCGCTGATCACCGGCCGGGGCCTCGTCACCCGATGAGCGAGACGTCACCGCGGTCGGCCGAGACGTCACTGCGGTCGGCCGAGGCGTCACGTACGTCGGTCGACACGTCACGTACGTCGGTCGACACGTCACGTACGTCGGTCGACACGTCACGTACGTCGGTCGACACGTCACCCCGGTCGGCCGACACGTCACGTAAGTCATCTCGGCCGACGCGAGCGACGCCTCGACCTGCCGGAGCGACGCTTCGGCCGACGCCGCTGACCTCTCGGCCAGCGCAAGCGACGTCTCGGCCGACCGGCCTGACGTCTCGACATGGAGGAAACAGATGAGCATTCTCGAACGGTTCAGATTGACCGACCACGTGGCGATCGTGACGGGGGCGGGGCGCGGGATCGGGGCGGCCACCGCGGTGGCGCTGGCCGAGGCCGGGGCGGACGTGGTGATCGCCTCGCGGACCGAGAAGCAGCTCCGGGGGGTCGCCGAGAGGGTCGAGGCGGTGGGGCGGCGGGCGCTGGTGGTGCCGGCGGACCTGGCCGACACGGACGCGACCGCGGGGCTGGCGGCGACGGCGTACGAGGAGTTCGGACGTCTCGACATCGTGGTCAACAACGTCGGCGGGACGATCCCGAACACGTTCCTCGACACCGACGAGGGCTACCTGGAGGAGGCCTTCCACTTCAACGTGACCACGGCGCACGCACTGACGCGGGCGGCTGTGCCCTACCTGGTGAAGAGCCCGGACGGGCAGCAGTCGGTGGTGTCGATCAGCTCGATGATGGGACGTACGGCAGGGAGGGGCTATCTCGCCTACGGCACCGCGAAGGCGGCTCTGGCGCACTGGACGCGGCTGGCCGCGACCGACCTCGCGCCGCGGATCCGGGTCAACGGGATCTTCGTCGGCTCGGTGCGTACCAGCGCCCTCGAGTTCGTGGCGGGCGACGACACGATGCGCGGCGAGATCGAGTCGAAGACCCCGCTCGGACGGATCGGGGAGGCGGAGGACATCGCCGCCGCGGTGGTCTACCTGACCTCCCGGGCCGGGCAGTTCGTCACCGGGAAGATGCTCGAGGTCGACGGCGGCACCGAGGCGCCGACGCTCGACCTCAAGCTCCCCGACGTCGGCGCCTAGCCGGCCTAGACCGTGACATCCTTGTGCCAGGACTCGGTGACGTAGTCGGTGACCCAGCCCATCGACTTGTAGAGCCCGTCGGCGCCGGTGGGGCTGTCGGCGTCGACCTCGAGCGAGACCCGGTCGCGGCCGCGCTCGATGGCGTCGCCGATGACGGCGTAGAGCAGCCCCTTCGCCACCCCGCGGCCACGGGCGTTGCGGTTGACCCCGATGTACTCGACGTACGTCCCCTCGACCCCGGCCGCGTTGGCGGGCAGCACCGAGGCGACCAGCGAGCCGGCGGGCAGCTCGCCCTCAGGCGTGTCGACATAGGCGAGCCACCAGTGGTCCCAGCGGTGGCCGGGATCTTCACGAAGACGCTGCACGAACTCCGGGAAGCTCTCCCGATAGGAGTTGAAGTGGTCCTGGAAGGACTCCTCCAGGGTCTGGTGGACCGTCTGCAGGTCCGCGGCGACGGGCATGCCGTTCTCGTGGGTCTCGACCGGGCGGATCGTCACCCCCTCGCGGAGCGGGGGCACCTTCTCGTCGGGCAGCACCGGCCGGCTCATGTGCAGCCAGGTGCGCTCGTTGGTGAACTCCGCCGCGGCCAGCCACTCGCGCTGCACGGTGTCGTCGGCGAACGGGCTGGCGTCGAGGTGGGACTCGGTGATGCCGCGCAGCGCGGCCATCGATCGTGCCTGGTCCTCGAGCCAGGCGTAGAGCCCGGCCGCGACCTCGGCAGCCTGGGCGATGGTGCGGTCGACGTAGAGGTAGACGAGGGTGCGGCCGGCGGCGCGGTCGTGGGCGATGGCCCAGGCACGGAGGTCGCCGTCGGGGTCGACCGCGACGAGCTGCTGGCGGGTCCAGGAAGCGGGGCCGGCGATCTCGCCGGTGATGGCGTCGGCATCGACCTTTCCGGAGCCCTCGAACGGCGTCTTGTCGGCCGCCCGGAGCCTCAGCAGTGCGGGCAGATCGTCGAGGTCTGGGACCTTCGCCGTCCATCCGGCAGGGAGTTCCACGGGCGTCTCGCTATGGTCGCTCACCCGGCCATTCTCCCAAAGAGACTTAGCGGTCGACCCAGCGGTCCGTGCCTGGGACCAGCAACGATGCTCCGGCGGTGAGCTCGGCAAGCAGCGATTCCAGTCGGTTCTCGTCCTCCGGAGGAGCCCCGATCCGCAGCGTCACCGCGTCCCCGTAGGAGGTATCGAGGACGGTCACTCCGGAGGATCGCAGGTCGGTCTCGAGGCGGCCGGAGGCGTCGTACGGAACCTCGATCTCGTACTCCCGGACAAGCTCGCGCCGCAGCGTCCCGACCTCGTCGAGCGCGGTGCGGACGGCGTCGGAGTAGGCCCGGACGAGGCCACCCGCGCCGAGCAGCGTTCCACCGAACCAGCGGGTCACGACGGCGACCGTGTCCGAGACGCCGGCGCCGCGAAGCACCTCGAGCATCGGCGCCCCGGCCGTGCCGGCCGGCTCGCCGTCGTCGTTGGATCGCTCGACCGGCTGCGGCGGCGGACCGATCACGCTGTGCTGGATCCTGAAGGCAGAGCAGGTGTGGCGGGCGTCCCAGTGCTGCTTACGCAGCCGCTCGACCACAGCCCGCGCGTCGGCCTCGTTCTCCACCCGGGTGAGGGTGCACAGGAACCTGGACCGCTTCTCCTCGATCTCGGCGGCTCCGTCGCGGCCGATGGTCAGGTAGTGCACTGCGTCACCAGATCCCGAGCACGCTGCCGCCGAGACGGATGATGAAACCGGCGACCACGACGATGAAGAAGACGCGTACGAACCCGGCTCCCTTCGCCACCGCCGTCCTCGCCCCCAGGTAGCCGCCGATCAGGTTGCAGACACCCATCACCAGGCCGGTCTTCCACAGCACCGCACCCTGCGGGATGAAGACCATCAGTGCGGCGAGGTTCGTGGCGACGTTGGCCATCTTCGCCTTCGCGCTCGCCTCGAGGAAGGAGTAGCCGAGCAGTCCGACGAGCCCGATCACCAGGAAGCTGCCGGTCCCGGGGCCCAGGGCGCCGTCGTAGAAGCCGACCGCGAACCCGACCGCCATCGCGCCGATCAGATGCCGGTGACCGTCGTACCTCAGCGCGGTCGCCTCGCCCAGGGACGGCTTGAAGAGCACCCACGCGCCGACAAGGATCAGCGCGATCAGGACGATGGGCTCGAAGACGGACTCGGGAAGGTACGACGCCACTCCCGCCCCCAGCGCAGAGCCCGCGAACGCGAGGATCATGAGCGGGATGAAGGTCTTCGGGTCGGGCCCCACCCGCCGGTAGTAGGTCGCCGCGCTGATCGAGGTGCCGAAGATCGAGGCCAGCTTGTTGGTCGCCAGGATCTGCACCGGAGCTGCGCCGGGAAGGAAGAGCAGCAGCGCGGGGAGCTGGATCAGCCCACCTCCGCCGACCACCGCGTCCACGTAGCCGGCGGCCAGAGCCGCGAGAGCGAGAAGGGCAAGTACGTTCAGCGTCTCCTCGGGCACGAGCGCAGGCTACGCGGGCGGATGCTCGCCGAGTTAACTCGGTGAGCGCTCCCCCGGGCTCAGCCGGCCCACCAGCCGCGGCCGCCGAACGCATCCGGATAGCCCCCGTAGGAGTTCGACGTACGCCGCGCCGTCCTGTCACCCAGATAGGACCCGACCACGGCAGCGCCGAGGTCGTCCAGCTCGGGCGCGACGACGCGGCCCTCGACGCGACGGGCCATGGAGTCGATGAAGCGGGCCAGGCCGGGGTCGTCGCCGAGGCGGAAGAACGTCGTCTGGGCGCCCAGGCGACGGGAGTTCTCCAGCTCCTCGACGGACCTCGCGATCGTCACGGGATGGGGCGGGTAGGAGAACCAGACCTCTCCGCCCGGCTCCAGGTGGGCGGTGGGCTCTCCGTCGGTGACGATCAGGAGCACCGGCTGGGCACCCGGATGCTTGCGGAAGTGCCGGTTGGCCAGCAGCAGCGCGTGGTGCAGGTTGGTGCCCTTGTCCCAGATGGCGTCGAGCGCGGTCAGCTTCTCGATCTCCATCGTCTGGGCGTAGCGGCCGAACGAGATCAGCTGCAGGTCGTCGTTGCGGAAACGGCTCTTGATCAGGGTGTGCAGCGCCAGCGCGGTGCGCTTCATCGGCACCCAACGGCCGTCCATCGCCATCGAGAAGCTGGTGTCGACCAGGAGGGCGACCGCTGCCTGCGTACGAGCCTCCGTCTCCTGCACCTCGATGTCGTCGACGCTCAGCCGCACTCCGGGGCCGCGTCGGCCCTCGCCGACCTCGCGGATGACGGCGTTCGTGATCGTGCGAGGTACGTCCCAGGGCTCGGTGTCGCCGAACGCCCAGGGCCGGGAGGAGCCAGAGAGGTCGCCGGCCGCGCCGGCGCGCTGCAGGTCGCGTTCGCCCTGCCTGCCGGAGAGACGCTGCGCGACGTCGCGGAGCAGGGCCTTGCCGAGCTGGCGCATCGCCTTCGGGGTCAGCCGGAGGTCGCCGTCGGAGCCGCGCTCGAGCTGACCTGAGTCACGCAGTGCCTGCTCGAGCTCCTGCAGGGTGCGCGCGTCGACCGCGGCCTCGTCACCGAGCTGACGGGAGAGGGCGTCGAGGTCGATGTCGTCGAGCCGGCTCCCCGCGTAGGACTGCTGGAGCTGCTCGGAGAGCTGGTCGAGCTCGGCGATGTCCTGCAGCACGCCGGTGCCGTCTCCGAGGCCGAGGCCCTCGCCGCCACCGAACTCCTCGGAGCCGTACCAGTCCTCGCCTGGCCGGGCCGCCTGCAGGTTGGCGTCGAGCTGTGCCATCTGCTCCATCAGCGCGGGCGAACCGAACGCCTGCGCCGAGAGCTCCATCAGCTCACGCCTCTGCTCGGCCGACATCGAGTTGAGCATCCGCTGCGCGGCCGCCGAGCGCTGCGCGAGGGTGTCGAGCAGCTCGTCGATGTTCTGCGGGTTCTCCGGGAAGTGCTGGCCGTGCTTGGCCATGAACTCCGCGAAGTCTTCGGGGGTGTCCTCGTCGCGATTGTGCTTGTCGAGGAGCTCGTTGAGATCGCGCAGCATCTCCGCGATCGCCTCGCGGTCCTCGTCCGTGGCCCCTTCGAGCGCCTGCTTCATCCCGGCGAACCGCTGGTCGAGGAGCTCGCGGCCGAGCAGGTCCTTGATCTCCTCGTAGGCCTCGCGGGCCTCGCGTGAGGTCCAGTCGTAGGAGGCGAGCTCGCTGACCGCGGCGGCGGTGTTCGGCGAGAGGTTGTCGATCTGCATCTCCCGGAACGCGCGGTCGCCGTCGTCCATGGTGACGTCGCGGGCCAGCTGCTTGCGCTCCTCCAGGACCGCCTTGTCGAGCAGCTCGCGCACCTGCTCGAGGGTGCCGTCGAGGTTGTGCCGCTGCAGCAGCTCACGGCGCCTCTCCGCGACCTGCCGGGCGATGTCGTCGAGCCCGCGCTGGTCCTGTCCCCCGCGCCGCAGGAACTCCCGCATCGCCCGCTCGGGCGAGTAGCCGGACATCACGTCCTCGCCGATCGCGTCGAGCGCCTCGGCGATGTCGACCGGTGGCGCGAGCGGGTCACCCCCGGCGTACTTCTTGTAGCGGCTCATGGTCGGCGCTCCTTCACGCATGTAACACGCTGTTCGTAGGTCTATCCGGTCGTTCTGATAGGGCGAGTAGTCCTACGAACGACGTGTTACCCCCTGCCGATGCCTCCCGGCTCAGCCATAGATCGTCTCCCCTTCGGCTGTGTCTTTGCCGATCTTTCTCGCTAGGAACAGGCCTTCCAGGGCCAGCTCGATGGCGCTGGCGAGCTGGCCGTCGTTCTTGGGACCGCCGGTGGACTCGTAGACGCGGTCGCCGATCTGGTCGTAGAGGTCGGACTCGCCCAGGACGGGGAGTCCGGCCAGGAAGTCGGCGGCCGCGACCTTGGTGCCGGTGGTGACCATGCGGCCGTCCTCGATGGCGTCGACGAGCAGCGCGAAGTCGAGGCCGCGGAAGGACTTGCGGACGGTCTCGGCGATGGCCGTACGCAGCAGATGGGTGAGGATCTCGGACTCGCGGCCCTCCTCGCCGGACTCGAACTCGATCTTGCCGGAGAGCACCTCGACGGCCGTCTCCAGGTCGACGAGACGAGCGACCGCATCAGGCTCGCCCGCCACGGTGGCACGGTGGAGCGCCGCGGCGGCGACGGTCTCCGCGCCCGCGATCGAGAAGCGCGCGGAGACCCCGGAACGCTGATCGACCGCCGAGGAGGCGCGCAGGTGGCGGGTGAAGACGGCGAGGATCTCGAGGAGATGGTCGGGTACGTCGGCGACCAGGGCGGCCTCCTGCCGGATGACCGCCATCTCCGCGGCGAGCTCGCGCGGGTAGTGGGTGCGGATCTCCGCGCCGAAACGGTCCTTGAGCGGCGTGATGATCCGACCGCGGTTGGTGTAGTCCTCCGGGTTCGCGGAGGCGACCACGAGCAGGTCGAGCGGCAGTCGCAGCACGTAGCCGCGGATCTGGATGTCGCGCTCCTCCATCACGTTGAGCATCGCGACCTGGATCCGCTCGGCGAGGTCGGGCAGCTCGTTGATCGCGACGATGCCGCGGTGGGAGCGCGGGATCAGGCCGAAGTGGATGGTCTCCGGGTCGCCGAGCGAGCGCCCCTCGGCGACCTTCATCGGGTCTACGTCGCCGATCAGGTCGGCCACGGAGGTGTCGGGGGTGGCCAGCTTCTCCGAGTAGCGCTCGGAGCGGTGCTTCCACGCGACCGGCAGCGCCTCACCGGCGGTCGCGGCCAACCGCTGGGAGCCCACGCTGACGGGCTCGTAGGGGTGCTCGCCGAGCTCGGATCCCTCGATGACCGGGGTCCACTCGTCGAGCATCCCCACCAACGTACGCAGCAGCCTGGTCTTTCCCTGACCACGCTCGCCCAGCAGGACGACGTCGTGCCCGGCGATCAGGGCACGCTCGAGCTGCGGGATGACGGTGTCCTCGAAGCCGTGCAACCCGGGCCAGGGGTCCTCTCCGGCCGCCAGCTTCGCCAGCAGGTTGTCGCGGATCTCCTCGCGGAGCGACTTGAACACATGGCCACTCGCGCGAAGCTGGCCGAGGGTGCTGATCGTGGGTGCGGCAGTCACGGACGCAACGCTACGCCGCCGCCCAACCCCTGGGCGGCCTCGGCGTCGACGTCCCGATCCGCGGATGCGGAGGACCCGACGCTGGCGAGCAGCTCCTCGACCCGCTCCCGGGTCAGCGCGGTGCGGTCGAGCTCCCCCACCTCGTCCAGGATCGCGACGACCTCGTGGAGCGTCGCCCGGGCCTGGGCGACGCGCTCGGTCTCGCGCTCGATCACGGCCCGGCGTACGAGGACGTTGGCCTCACCCCACCGGTTGCGCTCCTCGAGGCGGTGGGCCAGCTCCAGCCGCAGATGGCTCTCGGCCTCGGCGTAGCGCCGCAGGCCCATCAGGGCATCGACCAGGGTCATCCGCGGCGAGGCGGAGGAGTCGACGTCGACCGACGCGTAGCCGATCTCCTCCTCGACCAGTCGCACGGCGGCCTCGTAGCGCTCCATCCGGACGTAGACCTCGGCCAACCCGATCAGGCTGGCGCGGGCACGGTCGCCCATCCCGGCCGCATCCGCGACGGCGTACGCCTCCTCGAGGACCGCGACGGCCTCGTCGAGGGAGCCGGTCATGCTGAGCGCCTGGCCGCAGTTGGACAGCGCCATCTCCAGGCCGGCCGCGGTACCGGCCTCACGGAACACCTCGGCAGCACCGCGGAACTCCGAGATCGCGCCCGCCAGGTCGCCGACCCGCGCCCGACTGATCCCGAACTGGTTGCGGATGTAGGCCGCGTCGACGTGTTGACCGGCACGAATGGCGGCGTCGAGGCCGAGCTCTTGGAGGGGGACGGTCTCGGCGGGTGGGTGCCGCATCGAGAGGCTGAACATCTTGTTGACCAGCTGGTAGGCGGGACCCAGCAGCCCCGCGCGCACGGCGAGACGTACGGCACTGCCCATGGTCAGCCACTCCCTGTCACCCCAGGCGCGGGCCTGCGGCGAGGTGGCGAAGCTCAGCGGCGTCACCCCGTCGACCACGGGGTCGAGGCTCATCAGCCGGAACGACCGGCCGTCAGCCTCGGAAGCGGCGACCAGGGAATGGGTGTACCAGCTCACCAGCCGCAGCAGCGCCTCGCCGGACTCCTTCTCGGAGCCCATCTCCAGGGCGTAGTCGCGGATCAGGTCGTGGAGCACGAAGCGTCCGGGGCGGTGCTCGCGGACGAGGTTGGCGTCGACCAGCTTGTCGACCAGGCGCCGGGAGGCGGCGATGTCGACGGCGAAGAGCGCCGCCATCGCGGGCATCCCGATCTCGTGACCCGGGCGGAGGCCGAGGAGGCGGAAGGCACGCCGCGACTCCTCGTCGAGGGAGTCATAGGACCAGGAGAAGACCGCGCGCAGGTCGGAGATGGGGTCGAGCGGTGCCTCCAGCGCCGCCAGCCGGCTGGTCTCGCCGTCGAGCTCGGCGACCAGGTCGGTCAGCGGGAGGTCGGGGTAGCGGCTGCAGCGCTCGGCCGCGACGGCAAGTGCCAGCGGGAGGTGTCCACACCTGTCCGCCAGAGCGCGGACGTCCGCCTCGTCGGCCGTCCTGTCGATGAGGCGCTGCCTCAGGAAGGCCGCCGACTCCGCCGGTGCGAGCGTGTCCAGCGCGAGCCGGCGGGCACCCTCGCGGGTCGCCAGGCCACGCAGCTGGCTCCGGCTGGTCACCAGCACCAGCGAGTCACCACCTGGCAGCAGAGGTCGCGCCTGGGTGGAGTCGCGGGCGTTGTCGAGCACCAGGAGCATGCGCCGCTGCGCGAGGGTCGTACGCAGCAGGGCCGAGGCCGCGTCCACCTCGGTCGGCACCGAGGCGGCGTCGACGCCGAGCCCGATCAGCAGGGTCGTGAGTGCCTGGGCGTGCGAGAGCGGCTCGCCCGGCCCGAACCCTCGGAGGTCGATGAAGAGCTGACCGTCGGGAAAGTGCTCGGTCCGGGCGCGTGCCCAGTGCACCGCGAACGCGGTCTTGCCCACCGCCCCGATGCCGTGCACGGCGACCACGCTCGGCCAGCCGGCGTCGTGGGAGATGGTCACCGCGTCGAGCAGCCGGAGCTCGGCCTCGCGCCCGGAGAAGCTGGGGATGTCGGCCGGGAGCTGTCTCGGGACCATGTCCTCCTCCGAGACGCGCTGCGCAGGCACGGTCGTCTGGCCATGGGAGGCCTCGATCTCCGGGACCGGCGAGGAGCCGGTCAGCAGCCTGGTGAAGGTGGAACGCAGCTCCGCGCCGGGGTCGGCACCGAGCTCGTCGGCCAGCCGCGCCTGGACCTCCTCATAGGCCTCCAGCGCCTCGGCCGTACGCCCCGCCGCGTCCAGCGCGTCCAGGAGCACCACCCACAGGGACTCCCGCAACGGATGGTCGCCGACCACCCGGCGCACGTCGGCGACCGCCTTCGCGGCCCGGCCGGCGGCGATGTCGAGCTCGGCGCGATGCTCCAGCGCGGCCAGGTAGCGGTCGACCAGCCACGGGCGGGTGCGCTCGGCCAGCGAGTCCCCGGAGGGCTCGTCGAACGGCTCGGCACGCCACAGCGCGATGGCCTCCTCGAGCCGGTCGTAGGCCTCCGGACCCTCGGCCGCGTCGAGCAGGTCGATGAAGGCGAGCGCGTCCACCGAGGAGCGCGGCAGGTCGAGGATGTAGCCGCCGGCGGCGCGGCGTACGACCTCCTTGCCGAGCACGCGACGCAGCCGCCCGATGTAGGTGTGCAGGCTGCCGCGCGGGTTGTCGGGGAGCTCCTCGCCCCAGATCCGGTCGGCGAGCAGGTCGGCGGAGACCGGGGTGCCGGCCTCCAGGGCCAGCAACGACAGCAACGTGCGCGGGCGCCGTCCCGGGACCTCCACGGGCTCGCCTGCGCGCGTGACGACCAGGGGGCCCAGCAGACAGATGTTCACATCCGTCACCGATGCACCCCCGCCGTCCCGAGCCGATTGCGCCTGAGAGCCACCCCCACACAATAGACGGGGCGCTCCGGGCCTACGGCTAGAATGCGCCCTTTCCGGTACACAATGGACGCATGTCCCCCTTCGGCCGCACCGCCACCGGTTCGCCCCTGACCCAGGAGTGCCCGTGCGGCAGCGGGAGGCGCTATGCGATGTGCTGCCACCGGCTGCACCGTGGTGGCGCCCTGGCCGAGACTCCGGAGGAGCTGATGCGCAGCCGCTACGCGGCGTACGCCCTCGGGGACTGGGACTACATCTTCCGCACCTGGCATCCGAGCACTCGCCCCGACGATCTGGGCGTGGCCGCACCCGACCCGAAGCTGACCTGGACGGGGCTGGAGATCGAGGGCTCCGGGCTCGATGACGACACCCACGGCTGGGTGGCGTTCCGGGCGTCCTACCAGGCACCGTCGGGCGACGGGGTGCTCGCCGAGCACAGCCGGTTCGAGGTACGTGCCGGACGGTGGCTCTACGTCGATGGCGAGATCGCGAGTCAATGACCAAACGCACGCATTCGCGTGAGTTTGAGGCAGACAGTGGAGAAACTGTTGCCGATATGTGGACGCGACCGGGTCCCGCACGACAGACTCTGACAGGTGACCACTGACGCGACCGAGGACCTGACCGGTCTGGAGCCATCGGCGCGCTCGCTCTTGGACGCGGTCATCGCGATGTCGAGCGAGCTCGACCTGAGCGCCATGCTGGAGAGAATCACCCGCTCCGCCTGCGAGCTGACCGGGGCGAGCTACGGCGCCCTCGGCATCCTCAGCCCCGAGGGTGACCTGCAGGACCTGATCACCTACGGTCACCAGCAGGAGCCGACCCTGCAGGTCGTGGGCAAGAGCCGCGGCCGCCGGGCTCGCCTCGATGACGACCTCGATGCCGACGACGAGCCGGCATCGACGACCCGGCCCAGAGGAATCACCGCACCCGAGCCTCTCCTGCTGGTCTCACCCCGCACGCATGACGGCGGCGGCAGCCACGCGCTGCGTACCGGCGACCCCGGCAAGCGCAAGTTCATCGAGGTGCCGCTGCGCATCGACGACCGCGACTTCGGCCACCTGCTTCTGTCCGAGAAGGTCGGCGGTGCCGAGTTCACCAGCCACGACGAGCAGCTCGTCGTCGCCCTGGCCCGCGCCGCCGGCGCCCAGATCGACAAGGTGCGCGAGCTCGAGCTCAGCGAGCAGCGCCGCCGGTGGCTCGAGGCGAGCGCCGAGCTCAGCCGTGCCCTGACCCCGCCACTGGACCACCTGGTCGCCCTCGAGCGGATGTGCGAGACCGCGCTGCCGCTGATGCGCGCGATCGGCGTCGGTGCCGGCACCCGCATCGAGCACGGTCTCGTCTCCGGTCTCGCTTCCGCGCCCGGTCACGAGGAACAAGTCCGGGCGGTCACCGAGAAGGTCCCGCTCCTGATCGACCGTCGCATCGTCGAGCCGCTCGACCTCGAGGTCGACGGCCTCTACGTCGTGGTCGCTCCGGTGCGCTCCTCGCTCGCCGGCCGCGGCGCGCTCCTGGCGATCTACGACAAGGCCGGCGCCGCCCACGACGAGCACGAGCGCGAGCTCTTCTTCGGCTTCGCCGGTCAGGCCGCCCTCGCCCTGGACCGCCTCCGCGCGGTCGAGGACCGGGCCGACCTCGCCGTCATCACCGACCGTGACCGGATCGCCCGCGACCTGCACGACGTGGTCATCCAGCGTCTCTTCGCGATCGGGCTCCAGCTCGAGACCCTGGGCCGCAACCCGCAGCGGGTCGAGGACCTGCCCAAGCGGCTCTCGGAGCAGGTCGACGCGTTGGACCAGACCATCAAGGACGTACGCGGCTCCATCTTCGACCTCAGCAACCACGATGCCTCCTCGCTGCGTGCGCAGGTGCGCGAGGTCGTCCGGGAGTACGCGGGCGTCATGGACTTCACCCCGGAGATCAAGATCACCGGGCCGGTCGACACCGCGGTGCCCGACTCGGTCCGCAACCACCTGCTGCCGGTGCTGCGCGAGGCGGTCTCCAACCTCGCCCGGCACGCCCAGGCCCACAGCGCCCAGATCGAGCTGACCCTTCAGGACGGCGAGATCAAGCTGGTCGTACGCGACGACGGCGGCGGCGTCCCCGACGAGGCCGAGGAGAGCGGGCTGAAGAACGCCCGCTGTCGCGCGGTCCAGCTCGGTGGCCAGCTCGAGATCGGCCCGCGCTCACCCAGCGGCACCGAGCTCGTCTGGCAGGTGCCGTTGGGCGCCGGGGTCTGATTCCTACTACTGACCCCGACGGGGGTGGAGCAGCTCCTTGGCCATCAGCGCGGCCTGGGTGCGTCGCTGCACACCGAGCTTGGCCAGGATGCTGGAGACGTAGTTCTTGACCGTCTTCTCGGCCAGGAACATCCGCCCCGCGATCTCGCGGTTGGTCAGACCCTCGCCGATGAGCGCGAGCAGGCGCTTCTCCTGGGGCGTGAGCGCCTGCATCTGCGGCGACTCGCCATCGGGGTTGCGCATCTTCTCCATGACCTTCGCGGTCATCAGCGGGTCGAGCAGCGAGCCGCCGCCGGAGACGGTGCGGATCGCCTCGACCAGGTCGTTGCCGCGGATGTCCTTGAGGACGTACCCCTTGGCCCCGGCCATGATCGCCGAGAAGAGTGCCTCGTCGTCGTCATAGGAGGTCAGGATGAGCGCGAGCATCTCCGGGTAGGCCGCACGGACCTCACGGCACACCTCGATCCCCGAGCCGTCGGGCAGGCGGGCGTCGAGCACGCACACGTCCGGCTGAAGGCGGTCGATGTCCTCGCGTGCCTGGGCGGTGGTGCCGCCCTGGCCGACGACGGCGATGTCGTCATGACTGTCGAGCAGTGTCGTCAACCCTTGGCGCACGACCTCGTGGTCGTCGAGCAGGTAGACCCGGATCGTCCTTGTCTCGGTCAACACCGTCTCACTTCCCCCATTCGTTGAAGGGAGACCACGGTATCGGTCCGCCCCAGTCCGGTCGATGTGTGAGTCATCCACAATACGGTTTTCGTGCCGCCATGCGGACCAGGCTCTGCGCCAGTTGTCGAGCCATCCTCCCGCGCGAGCACCTCACGCGCCAGCGACGCGGCGGTGGCGGTGTCCAGATGAGCCAAAGGTTCGTCCAGAACCAGGACCTTGTGCCCTGCCAGCAGCGACCTTGCCACCGCCAGCCTGGCCCGCTCGCCCCCCGAGACCTCGGCGGCGCCGTCGCCGAGCCTGGTCTGCATCCCGGCAGGGAGGGCATCGAGCCAGTCGCCGAGGTGGGCGCGCCGGATCGCCTCCTCGACCTCCTCGTCCGTGGCTCCGGGCCGGGCCAGGCGGACGTTCTCGACGAGGCTCGAGGCGAAGACGTGCGGGTCGTCGTCGACGAGACCCACGATCTTCCGTACGTCCTGCGGGTCCATGTCGCCGGTCGACCTTCCGCCCAGGGTGATCGTGCCGGTGTCCGGGTCGAGGAAGCGCAGCAGCAGGGCGGCCAGGGTGCTCTTGCCGGAGCCGGACGGGCCGACGATGCCGATCCTCGCACCCGGCTCGACGTGCAGGTCGGGGATCTCGACACCCTGGCCGATCGTCTGGCCGCCGGGGTGGGCGGTGACGCCGGTGATCGTGATCGTGGTGTCGTCGGTGGGCCGCTCCGGGTGCTCCGGGGTCTCGACCGCCGGGGAACGGCTGGTGAGGTCGTCGAGACGGCGCTGCGCGGCACGGGTGCGGGCCCTGGCGGCGCCGGCGTCGGCAAGCGTCGCTGCGGGCTCGGCCAGTGCCAGCGGGACCAGGGTGAGCAGAGCGAGCATCGGACCGTCGCCGACGGTGGCATAGGTGGCGGTCGCGGCGACCGCCGCGCCGGCGGTCACCAGCACGATGGCCTTGGCCAGCGAGGAGGCCGAAGCCGCTGTCGTGGTCGCCCTGGTGGCTGCGCCCGCCAGGTCGTCGAGGGTCTGCAGCACCGGCTCGCCGGCCTGCCACATCCGGCGCTCGGTGGCCGTCTGGGTCGCCTCGACCACCTGCTCGGACACCCTCGCCCGCACCGTGACCGAGATGTTCTCGGCGCGCGCTGCTCCTGCGTACGCGATCCCGAAGGCGGCACCCGCCGCCAGCACCGTGCCCATGGTGAAGGCCCCGGCGACCGGGTCGATGAGCGCGGTCGCCAGGACCGCGAGGGCCGCCACGACGGCGTACTCCCGGATCGGCAGCCGCACCCGCAGCTCCTCGTCGAGCACCGCGTCGACGTCGTCGACGACTCTGGCCAGCACGTCGCCCCGGCGGCCGGGCAGCGCGCCGGGCACCAACGGCACCAGCGCGTCGTAGATCTGCACCCGTCGCCTGGCCAGGAGCCGCAGCGCACTGTCGTGCGACCACAACCGTTCCAGGTAGCGCAGCACCGGCCGCGCGATCCCGAACGTACGCACCCCCACCATCGCGGCCACCAGCGTCAGGATCACCGGGTGGTAGGAGGCCTTGATGATCAGCCACCCTGCCAGCGCCGTCAGCGCCACACCCGACGCCCAGCTCAGCCCACCGACCACTGCCGATCCCCACAGCGCCACCCGCGCCGAAGCGTCAGGTACGTCGGCCGAAGCGTCAGGTACGTCGGCCGAGGCGTCAGCGGTTGCCGTCTCGGCCGACGGGAGCGACGTCTCGGCCGACGCGGGCGACGTCTCGGCGGGCGGGGCCCCGGCGGAGAGGGTGATGACCTGGTCGGCGATGTCGATGAGCGCCTCGCGGTGGGCGACGAGGACTACGGCGCGGTCGCGGGCCAGGTCGGTGACGGTGTCGGCGATGATCCGCTCGGTGTCGGGGTCGAGGTGGGCGGTCGGCTCGTCGAGGAGGATCCAGGGACGATCGGAGAGTACGACGCGGGCCAGCGCCAGCCGGGCTCGCTCGCCCGCCGAGAGGGAGCGGCCGTCCTCGGCCAGGTCGGCGCCGAGACCGCCGGGGAGGTCGGCGATCCGGTCGGCGAGAGAGACCCGCTTGAGTACGCGCCACAGGTCGCTCTCGGTCGCCTCCGGCGACCCCAGCCGCAGGTTGTCGGCGATCGTGCCGCTGACGAACACCGGACGCTGGGGCAGGTAGGCGAACCGCCGCCGCCACTCGTCACCCGCGGCCGGCGTCAGTCCGTCGAGCTCGACCGTGCCGGCGTACGTCTCGTGGAGGCCAGCGATCGTCGCCAGCAACGTGGACTTCCCGCAACCGCTCGGCCCGACGATCGCGGTGATCCCCCGGCCAGGGGCCGTCCCGGAGACCGGCGCCAGCGCCGGCCGCTCGCGCCCCGGATAGGTCAGCCCCACCTCACCGAGAGACATGCCGAGACGTCGCTCCGGTCGGTCGAGATGGCAGTCGGTGACGTCTCGACCGACGCGGGTGACGCCTCGGCCGACGCGGGTGACGTCTCGCGCGGAGAGGTCCGCGGTGGCCTCGAGAGTCGCCGTACCCTCGGCGGCCGCATGGAACTCGGTGCCGACGCGGCGCAGCGGCCAGTAGGCCTCGGGGGCGAGCAGCAGGACCACGAGAGCCGTCTGCAGGTCGACCGAGCCGGCGGCGAGCCGGACCCCGATGATCACCGCCACCAGGGCGACCGAGATGGTCGCGACGAGCTCGAGCACGGCCGATGAGGCGAACGCGATCTTCAGGGTCTCGAGGGTGCGGCGGCGGTAGCGGTCGGTGATCGTGGCGATGACGCGCGACTGGGCAGTGGCGCGACCGAAGGCGACCAGGGTGGGCAGGCCCTTCATCACGTCGAGGAAGTGACCGGCCAGGGCCGACATCGCCCGCCACTGGCTGGCCGCCTGGTCACGCGTGGCCAGTCCGACCAGCACACCGAAGATCGGGATCAGCGGCAGCGTGAGCCCCACGATGAGACCGCTGAGCGGGTCGGTCCAGATGATCACCGCGAGCACCATGACGGGCAGTGCGCACGCCAGCACCAGCGCCGGCACGTAGCGCGTCAGGTACGGCTCGGCGGCCGAGACCCCGCGTGTGGCCAACGCCGAGAGCGAGCCCGAGCTCTCCGACCGGCCGCGCAGGATCGCCCCGACCACCCGGCGCCGCAGGTCCGCCCCGACGACACCCGCGGCCCGGGCACCGGCCACGTCGGAGACCACTCCGAGGACGGCGCGTCCGGCGAAGACGGCCACGACTGCCAGGGCCCAGCCGCTCACCGACCCCGTGTCGCGGATCGCGGAGATGAGCAGCCCGGTGACGGCGTACGTCTGGGCGATCAGCAGCACCGCGCCCAGCACCCCGGCCGCCACCACGACGGCGAGCGGCCGGCGGGCGACGATCAGCTGGGCGCGAAGGCGAGGGTCGTTCGGACGCATCTCAATGGGCGGCGGGGATGTGATGGATCGAGATCCGCTTGCGGAAGATCCAGTACGTCCAGGCCTGGTAACCCACCACGATCGGCGTGAACACCGCGGCCACGATGGTCATCAGCTTCAGCGTGTAGGGCGTCGCCGCGGCGTTGGTCGTCGTCAGCGAGTTGGCGACGTCGGTGCTCGAGGGCATCACGTCGGGGAAGAGCCCCACGAAGAGCCCGGCCACGGCCAGCCCGATGGCGAGGAAGGTGCCCGCGAAGGCGAACCCCTCACGACCGACGTACGCAGCCGCCAGCCCGCCCACGAGCGCGAGCGCCGCCACGACGAAGATCACGGCGGTGCCGAGGTTGCCGGTCAGGCCCTGGGTCCAGGCCAGGAACACCACGGCGAGCACGGCGGCGACGACCCCGACGCGGAGCGCCAGCGCACGAGCCCGGCCGCGGATCTCGCCGTCGGTCTTGAGGGCGATGAACAGCGCACCGTGGGTCACGAACAGCGACAGCGTGACGAGCCCGCCGAGGAGACCGTACGGGTTCAGCAGCGTCAGCACCGTCCCGGTGAACTCGAAGTCGGCGTCGATCGGCACCCCGCGCACGATGTTGGCGAAGGCCACACCCCACAGGAACGCGGGGACGTAGGACCCGAAGATCACCGCGCGGTCCCACCAGCCGGCCCAGGTGACCGAAGGCCGCTGGTGGCGGTACTCGAAGGCAACGCCACGCACGATCAGCGCGATCAGGATGAGGAACAGCGGCACGTAGAAGCCGGAGAACAACGTGGCGTACCACTCCGGGAACGCCGCGAACGTCGCGCCGCCCGCGGTCAGCAGCCAGACCTCGTTGCCGTCCCAGACCGGCCCGATCGTGTTGATCATGACGCGCCGCTCGCGGTCGTCGCGGGCCAGCACGGGGAGCAGCATCCCGACGCCGAAGTCGAAGCCCTCCAGGACGAAGTAGCCGATCCACAGCACCGCGATGAGGCAGAACCAGATTGTCGTGAGTTCCATCGCAGGCTCCTCAGTACGCGAAGTTCATCGGCTCGTCGGCATCCGAGTCGGAGCCGCGCAGGGAGGGGTCGGGTGGCTCGACGAATGGGTCCGGAGCCTTCTTCACATACTTGATGAGCAGCCCGACCTCGACGACCGCGAGCACGGCGTAGAGCAGCGTGAACCCGATCAGCGACATCCACACCTCCCAGGGCTCGACGCCCGGCGAGACGCCGTTGGGGGTGGTCAGTACCCCGAAGACCACCCAAGGCTGACGCCCCATCTCGGTGAAGATCCAGCCCATCGAGTTGCCCAGCAGCACCATCACCGGCGCCGAGATCGCCAGCGCGGGCAGGAAGCGCCCGACCAGCCCTGTCGGCGTACGTCCTCGGCGGGTGAACCAGAGCACCGCCAGCCCGATGAGGCTGCCGACGACGCCCAGACCCATCATCCAGCGGAAGGTCCAGTAGGTGACCGGGATGTTCGGGGTGTAGTCGCCGGGTGAGTAGTAGGTCGCGCCCGGCGTCGATCCGTACGTCTCCCGATACTTCTCCTGCAGGTCGTAGATGCCCTCGACCTTGCCGTCGAAGGTGCCGGTGCCGAGGAAGGAGAGCACGCAGGGCACCTCGAGGGCCCACTTCTCGTGCTTCCCGTCGCGGGTGCCGATGGTCAGGATGGAGAACGGCGCGCACGAGTCGGAGGTCTCCCACAGCGCCTCCGCGGCCGCCATCTTCATCGGCTGCACCTCGGTCATGATCTTGCCCTGGATGTCACCTGAGACCGCCACACCGATGCCGGAGAAGACCATGATCCAGGCCGCCAGCACCATCCCGCGCCGGTGCATCGGACGGTCGGCGTTGTTCTCGCCGGGCCGACGCAGGTAGAGCCAGCCCAGGATGCCGAGCATGAAGGCGGCCGAAGTCAGGTACGCCGCGAGGATGACGTGCGGGAACGTGCCCAGCTGCACCTTGTTGAACATCACCGCCCAGAAGTCGGTGAGCTCGGCGCGGCCGGTGATCTCGTTGAACTTGTAGCCGACCGGGTGCTGCATCCAGGAGTTGGCCGCCAGGATGAACCACGACGAGGCCAGGGTGCCGAGGTGGACGATCCACATGCACGCGTTGTGCAGCGCCCGCGGCAGCTTGTCCCAACCGAAGATCCACAGGCCGAGGAAGGTCGACTCCAGGAAGAAGGCGAGCAGCGCCTCGATCGCCAGCGGAGCCCCGAAGACGTCCCCGACGAAGCGGGAGTAGTCCGACCAGGTCATCCCGAACTGGAACTCCTGCACGATCCCGGTGACCACACCGAGCGCGAAGTTGATCAGGAAGAGCTTCGCGAAGAACTTCGTCAGCCGAAGCCACTCAGGGTTCTTCGTACGCAGCCAGATCGTCTCCAGCACGGCGACGAGCATGGTGAGTCCCACCGTGAGCGGGACGAACAGGAAGTGGTAGACGGTCACGATGCCGAACTGCCACCTGGCTAACTCCAGGACGCTGTCCACGTCGATCACTATGTCACTGCCGCCACATGAACCTCAGCACCCCCTCCCGAGGGGGTACGTTTCTTGTGAGCCACCGCACCTGGGCCGATCGCAGGCACAAAGAAACCCGGCCGCCCTGGGCTCGAGGTCACGACCGCGGGGGGATGATCGCGACCTCGAGTCCGGGACGGCCGGGCTCTCAGCTCTTCGTGCCACCAGGGCCGCATACAGATGGGGGAGCTGATGCGGCAACCTGGTGTCACTCAGTGTTCAGGCCAAGGAGAACCTCAGCCCGTGAGATCACTATCTCATCATCTGTGCCCAGAGGTTGCGGTCTGAGACGGACTGTTTACGTACTGTAAACAGGTAACCTGCGTATCAGTAGACCTAATACGCGGGCGATACAGCGTCCCCACAGAAAATCCGGTATGCATTTGGATGTACCTTGAGGTAGGGGGTGAGCATGTCGGATCGCGAAGGTGTCCTCGCGCGGGTGGTCGACGAGGTCATCGACTACGTCGGCGCAGGCCTGAGCGTCCACCTGGTGGGGCCCCGCGGATCCGGACGCAGCGAGCTCTGCTCCCTGGTCGCCAACCGGCTCGAGGACGAGGGCCGGTCCGTGCTGCAGATCAGCGGCCACCGCGCCTGGCAGAACGAGCCGTTCGCCGCGCTGACCGCCGCCGGCATCGGCAGCGCGACGCCCACCGGCCCCCGTCGCACCATCGGCGAGATGACCACGGCGCTGAGCAAGCAGCTCGGCAACGGCACCGTCCTCGTGATCGACGACGCCGACGCTCTTGACGCCTACTCGGTCGGTGCCCTGCGC
The DNA here is from genome assembly GCF_042719275.1 of Nocardioides sp. NPDC058538. Lineage (NCBI taxonomy): Bacteria > Bacillati > Actinomycetota > Actinomycetes > Propionibacteriales > Nocardioidaceae > Nocardioides > Nocardioides sp. NPDC058538. Next base: position 228,507 of record NZ_JBHXNY010000006.1, read on the forward strand.
AACATCCACCGCCAGCGACGTCTCCTGGCCGTGACCAGCAGTCGCCACCAGCACCCCGTCGCCGAGAACACGCTGATGCTCGGCATCGCCCCATCGGTCCAGGTCCGCTCCCCCGCGCTCGAGGTCGACGAGGTGCACGAGGTGTGCCGCGGGATCCTCGGCGGCCCGGTGGAGGCCGGATCCCTGGCCCGGATCGCGATGGCGACCGGCGGCCTGCTCGGCCTGGTCCGGGCCATCGCCACCGTCGGGCCGCGGGCAGGGGTGCTGGAGCAGCTCGACGGACTGTGGCGGCTGCCGCGGCGTACGGGCTGGGCTCCTGAGCTCGCCTCCGCCGTCGAGCCGCTGGTCGCCGGTCTCGACCAGGACGCCTGGGACGGCGCGACCGCGCTCGCGGTGACGGGCCCTGTGCCGTTGGACGAGGCCGAGAAGATGATCGAGCGCAACGTGCTCGACGCGCTCTTCGCCCACGGCCTGGCGCGGCACAGCGAGGACGGCCCGGGCAGCGGCGTTGTGGGCCTCTACCCGCCGCTCATCGGCGACTACCTGATCACCGAGGGCTCGGCGTTCGGGCTGGTGATCGCGCGCAACCACCTGGCGGCCGAGCAACCGCTCCTCGACTACGCCACCCACCGGCCCCGCGGCGCCGACGCCGCCCTGCTCCACCAGCGCTCGCTGCGCCAGATGGCCGACGAGGTCACCCGCGCGCGCCGCTCCTGGACCGAGATGCCCTCACCCGAGACCGCGCTGCCGCTGCTCGTCGCGCTTCGCAACACGGCGGCGCCCAGCGACCAGATCGAGGAGGTCGAACGACGTACGCCGTTGACCGACACCCAGGAGTCGGCCTGGATGCTGGCCTGGTTCGCCACCTGGAAGGCGGTCGAGCTGGGCGACCTGAACGCCGCCAAGGCCGTCCTCGACGACGGGCTGAAGCGGCTGCCCACCTTCGCCGCGACGCTCGAGGCCTCCCGCGCCCACCTGCAGTTCCAGACGGAGTACGTCCCCGAGGTGCCCACGGTCGAGCCCGACCCGCGCGACACGGTCGGCCCCGAGATGCTCGGCGTCGTCGCCGCCGAACGCCTCCTCGCCGCCGGGATGGTCGAGCAGGCGCGCAACCTGCTGGAGAGCCAGCGCCCGGAGAACCCGATGCCCGCCGGTCTGCACGCCTTCCTCATCGGTCTCGCCGACATGCTCGGCGGCGACCTGGAACGCGGCATCGACTTCGCCCGCGAGCAGCTCGAGGCAGCCAACCAGAGCTCGAGCGCCACGCTCATCCAGGCCCACGCCTATCTCTGCGTGCTCGGACTGAGCATCGCCGGCCGGCTGACCGAGGCGAGCCAGGCGGCCTTCCAGAGCCTCTCCTCCTCGAGCGTCGCGGCCTACCGCGACGTCGCCCACACCGGCATCCTGACCCTCGGCGCCGAGATCGCGATGGCCCAGGGCCGCCCGGAGTACGCTCGCAGCCTCGCCTCCCAGATCGGCGGCGCGAAGGTCCCCTTCGGCCCGTGGCCCGGGATGGTGGCCAGCATCATGGCGCCGGCCAGCGGCCGGATGCCGAGTCTCAAGGAGCTGTGCGAGCTCGTCGGCCAGCGACTGGACGCGGGCTACGTCACCGGCGGCATCTTCCTCGCCGTCGAGGCGGTCGAGCGCGGTGCCAACGAGAACAAGCACATCACCCGGGCCGCCAGCCTCGCGGCAGGCACCGAGAGCCCGCTGCTGCAGGGCATGGGGGCGTACGCCGCGACCACGGCCGCAGGCGACGTCGACGGCCTCCGCGAGGCGATCGTGAAGCTCGCCGACGCCGGCGCCCTCGTCCTCGTGACCAGGGCCGCTATCTCGCTGGCCATCCTCCAGCGCGAGGCCGGCGACCTGGCCGGCGCCGCCGAGACTCTCGACACCGCCTGGGAGCGCTCCGAGATCTCCGGCAGCCGAGCCGGCATGTTCCGTCGCGCGGCCACCCACATCGGGCTCTCCGGACGCGAGAGCGAGGTGCTTCGGCTGCTCCCGGAGGGACCCACGACCGCCTCGCTGGCAGCGGACCTGGAGATGAGCACCCGCACCGTCGAGACCCACCTGCACAACATCAGCCGCAAGACCGGGGTCTCGGGTCGCGAGGACCTCGCCCGGGTGGCCGACACCTGGCTCCGGCCGGCACCGAACGGCGACTACTCAGCCGGCGACAGGCACTTCACCAGCGGCTCGTAGAGCTCCTTGCTGGCCTTCTGATCTGCCTCCGAGAGATCCTCCGGGCTGATCGTGGAGACGTCCTCGGCCTCGACCAGAAGGCGTACTGCCTCGTCGGAGAGGTCCGACTCGTAGTAGGTCTTCGCCAGGCATGCGGCCTGCTTCTCGGTCACCTGGTCCTGGCTGCTCTGGGTGATCTGGCCCTCGATGTCCTCGGCGCTGGGCCGATCACCCCCGCCACCGCCGCTGCCCTCGCCACCACCACATGCGGTCAGCGAGAACAGCGTGAGCAGAGTGGCCGCGGCGATGAGCGTCAGGCGATGCCGACTGCCTCGGGCTCCGCTCCGGCGGGTGTGGGGGTACGCGATCATGAGCACGCATCATGGCGTACGCGACCCTCCCCCGCCAGGGGAGGGTCCACCGCCTCAGGAGCTGGTGAGGAAGAAGAGCAGGTCTTGGCGGGTGAGGACGCCGACGGGCTTGCCGTCCTCGTGCACCAACAGCGCGTCGGAGGAGCCCAGGGTGTGGGCGGCGTCGTGCGCGTCGGCGCCGGAGCCGATCGAGGGCAGCGGCGGGGACATGTGCTCCTCGACGGAGTCGGTGAGCTTGGCCTTGCCGGTGAACAGCGCCTCGAGCAGGGTCCGCTCCGAGACCGAGCCCGCGACCTCGGCGGCCACGATCGGCGGCTCGGCACGGACGACGGGCATCTGCGAGACGCCGTACTCCTGCAGGATGTGCACCGCCTCGGCGATCGTCTCGCCGGGGTGGGTGTGGACCAGGTCGGGCAACCGGCCGGACTTGCCGCGCAGCACGTCGCCGACCGTCTGCTTGCCGGCCTCGCCGGTCGCGAAGCCGTACTGTGCCAGCCACTCGTCGTTGAACACCTTGGTCAGGTAGCCGCGCCCGGAGTCGGGCAGCAGCACGACGATCACGGCGTTCTCGCCCTCCGGCGTGCCGGCCAGCTCAGCAGCGAGCTGCTTGGCGGCGTACGCAGCCATGCCGGCGCTGCCGCCGACCAGCATCTGCTCCTCGCGGGCGAGCCTGCGGGTGTAGGCGAAGGAGTCGGCGTCGGAGACCTCGATGATCCGGTCGGCGACGTCGCGGTCGTACGTCTCCGGCCAGAAGTCCTCACCGACACCCTCGACCAGGTAGGGCCGTCCGCTGCCGCCGGAGTAGACGCTCCCGGCGGGGTCGGCGCCGATCACCTGCACCTCAGGGTTCTGTTCCTTGAGGTAGCGGCCGATCCCGGAGATCGTGCCGCCGGTGCCGACACCGGCCACGAAGTGGGTGATCTTCCCCTCGGTCTGGCGCCAGATCTCGGGGCCGGTCTCCTCGTAGTGGGAGCGCGGGTTGTTGGGGTTGGCGTACTGGTTCGGCTTCCAGGCCCCGGGCTGCGAGGCGAGCCGGTCACTGACGTTGTAGTAGGAGTCGGGGTGCTCGGGCGGCACGGCGGTGGGCGCGACGACGACCTCGGCGCCGTAGGCCTTCAGCACGTTGCGCTTGTCCTCGCTGACCTTGTCGGGGCAGACGAAGATGCACTTGTAGCCCTTCTGCTGGGCCACCATCGCCAGGCCGACACCGGTGTTGCCGGAGGTGGGCTCGACGATCGTCCCGCCGGGCTTCAGCTCACCGGACGCCTCGGCCGCCTCGATCATCCGGGTGGCGATGCGGTCCTTCACCGAACCGCCCGGGTTGAGGTACTCCACCTTGGCCAGAACCAGCGGTCCCTCCCCCGGTTTGGATGCACCGGCGCCGTCCAGCGCGCGTCCCAGACGGACGAGCGGAGTGTTGCCGATAAGGTCGAGAAGCGAGTCCACGTACTCCATGGCGACAGCGTATGTCCACTAGGTGAGATCCCCTATATCCCGATACTGAGTGCCCGGTAGTGGGCCGAAGACTTTAGAGTGGTCCCCGTGGCGAAGAAGAGTCTGGCACGCAAGACCGCGTACGCCGGCGGGGGTGTACTGGCCGCGACGGCCGCGTTCGCCGGGGTCCTCGTCGCGGAAGCGGCGCTTGCCGTCAAAGCGACGCATCAGGTCAAGATGCCGGTGGCACCCTCCCCGACCGGGTGGTACGGAGCACGGCACCCGGGCCGACCGATCAGCATCGCTCTGCTCGGCGACTCGAGCGCCGCAGGCTACGGAATGACCGAGGTCGAGGACACGCCTGGCGCCGTCCTCGCCTCCGGCGTCTCCGAGAAGGCACGCCGGCCGGTGCGCCTGCACGACCTCTCCGAGATCGGCGCCAAGTCCTCCGACCTGCACCCTCAGGTCGAGAAGGCGATCGCCGCCGACGCCGACATCGCGGTCATCCTGGTCGGCTCCAACGACGTGATCCGCCGGGTGCGCCCTCGGGTCGCGGTGAGCCACCTCGCCCAGGCCGTCATCCGGCTCCAGGAAGCCGGGGTGCCGGTGCTCGTCGGCACCGTCCCCGACCTCAGCACCGCCACCCCGATCCTGCCGCCGCTGCGCTCGATCATGCGGGCCTGGTCGATCCGTATCGCCGCCGGCCAGATCTTCCACGTCATCCGCGCCGGTGGCCACACCGTGTCTCTGGGTGATGTCCTCGGCCCGGCCTTCAAGGCCACCCCGGCGTTCTGGTTCGGCGCCGACCAGTTCCACCCCTCCGCGGCCGGCTACCACGCGCTCGGCGAGGTGCTGGTGCCGCCGACGCTCTCGGTGCTGGGCCTCGTCGGCGACGAGGACGCCATCCTGGAGACCTACAACGGCAAGCAGGTCATGCCGCTGGCCGCAGCCTCGCTACGCGCCGTCATCCGGCCAGGAACCGAGATCGACCCGGCTCCGCGCCCCCGTGGCCGCGTCGGCCGCAACTGGGCCCGTGCCCGTTCCTTCGAGAACGAGCACCGCGAGCCTCGCCGGGGCGAGCGCCCCGACGAGACTCCCCCGGTCGCCGAGCCCCACCACTCCCAGCGCTGACAACGACAGAACCGCCCCGCTCCGAAGGGAGCAGGGCGGTCCTGTTGATGCGTGATCAGTCCTGCTGGAAGATCGCCAGCAGACGGAGCAGGTTGGTGTAGATCCAGACGAGGCTGACGGTCAGGCCGAAGACGGCCCGCCACGACTCACGCTCAGGGAGCTGGGCACGGATGCCGTACTCGATCTGGTCGAAGTCGAGGATCAGCATGAACACACCGAGCGCGAGGCCGGCGATGGCGGTGATCATGCCGAGCGTGCCGAAGCCGAAGAGGCCGAAGCTGGCACCGAACATGCCGAGCACGAGCTCCATCAGGCTCAGGCCCACCATGCCGAACATGGCGGCGATCACGAAGGTGCGGAACTTGTTGCCGACCTTGATGTTGAAGAACTTGTACGCAGCCAGGGTGCCCGCGAACGCGGCGAAGGTGCCGATCACGGCCTGGACGACGATGCCGCCCCCGAACAGGGCGTCGAAGGTCTTGCTCAGCGCACCCAGGGCGATGCCCTCGGCGAGAGCGAAGGCGAGGACCAGCGCCGGGCTGACCACGCGCTTGAACGAGTTGACCAGCGACAGGATGAAGGCGGCTCCCGCGCCGAGGGTCGCGGCCAGGTAGAGCGGAGCGAGGTTGGCATCGGAGTCGATGGCGGGGGTCATGAGCCACGTCGCGATGGCGGCCAGGAAGACCACGCCGAGCGTGATCGCACCCTTCTGCACCACCGAGTCGATCGTCATGGGCGCGCCCGTGGGGGGAGCCTCGGGGCCGCCGGTCGACCACTGGCTCGGGTCCTGCCCGTAGCCGGCGTACGGAGCGCCGTTGCCACCGTAGGTCGCGTTGCCGTAGGCATTCTGCGACGGCTGCCCGAAGCCCTCTGCCCTACGGAACACCGGGTTGTTGCTCTGCATTTGGGGGTCACTCCTCGAAAGCGACTGGAAAGTCGCCGCCACGGTGGCGGCTCCTGTGGCCAGCGTACCGGCCCTGTGTCTCACTCAACGTCCGGGACAACCCTGATGTTCCGGGGATCGCAGAGTGCCCCGGGTGGGACTCGAACCCACACTGAAGCGTTTTTAAGACGCCGTCCTCTGACCGATTGGGATACCGGGGCGCGCGGAAGAGATTAGCGTCATAAGTACGTCTGGCGCTGGTGCAGCGCGTGGGCGCCGGCGACGCGGTCGATGAAGAGCAGGCCGTTGGTGTGGTCGATCTCGTGTTGAAGGCAGCGGGCCTCGAAGGCGTCGGTGACGATCTCGACGGTCTCGCCGGTGACCGGGAGCTGGCCGCGTACGGTCAGCCGGGAGGCCCGCTTCACGTCACCGGTCAGGTCGGGGACGGACATGCAGCCCTCGCGCGCCTTCTCGTTGCGGCTGGCCTCGATGACTTCCGCGTTGCACAGGACGTACGTCCCGTGGTGGGTCTTGGTCTTGACGTGGGTGGAGACGTCGACGCAGAAGACGCGGGCCGAGACGCCGACCTGGTCGGCGGCCAGGCCGACGCAGCCGGGCGAGACCCGCATGGTGGCGATCAGGTCGGCGGCGAGCTGGACGGTCTCGGGGGCGGCGGGGTCGACGTCCTTGCCGGGCACGGAGAGGACGTGGGCGGGGGCGCGTACGACATCGAGGACCCTGCCCTCGACCCCCAGCTCCGCCTCGGTCCAGCCGGCGACTCGTTCGTTGATCTCACTCACAGGTCGTCGGCCTCGATCGGCCGTAGGGTGGCGTCGACGCCGAGCTCCAGGGTGACCCGCTTGATCGACGCCTCGAGCACGGCGACGTCGACCTCCGCCGGCAGCTCGAGCTCGGCGACGACGACATAGAGGTCGCCGGAGAGTCGGGTGGTCAGGTCGGTGATGTTGCCGCCGACCGCGGCGATCTCGGCAGTCACCGTGGAGACGATGCCCGGGCGGTCACCGCCGTGGACGGAGAGTACGAAGAGCTGGCCCGCTCCCGCCGGCGCCTGCTCCTCCGGGAGCTCGTAGACCGTGACCGTCAGGGTGCCGTCGGCCGCGATCGGCTCGAGGTCGGCCTGGATGGCCTCCGTGGTCGCCTCGCCCGCGCAGAGCAGCGTCATCGCGAAGTGTCCGCGGAGCCGGGTCATCGTCGAGTCCTCGAGGTTGAGTCCGAGTCCGGCCAGGCGGGCGGTGGTGTCGGCGATGATCCCCGGGCGGTCGTGTCCCAGGACGGTGATGGCGTGGATGGTCACCAAACCATTGTCACCCGCGGCCCGCCGATGGCGGACCGCGGGTGACTCAGATGGCCCCGCTATGACAGATCAGCTCTGGCCGCAGCTCAGCCGCGGAACCACTTGTCCTTCTCCTCCTCAGGAGAGTTGACCGGCTCGGGAGCGAACTCGGGCGTGCCCTCCGAGGTGGGCTTGACCGCGGTGTCGCCACCGCCCAGGTCGTCGTAGGACGCCTTGTCGGGGTCGGACGGCGGGGGCGGCGGAACCTCGGCGGCGTACGGGTCGGCCGGGGCGATCGGGTCGGTGAGCGGGTCACCGGTGACCCCGGCCTGCGGAGCAGACGGCGAGGGCGGAACCGGCGGAGCCGGCGGGTAGCCGCCGTACTCGCTGCTCGAGGATGAGCCGGTGGTCGACTCCGGAGCGGCCTCTGGGGTGGGCCCCGGGGTGGAACCCGGGACGGAGCCGTTGCGGTGCAGCTTTTCGGAGGCGACCTCGGCGGCGGCCGAGACCTTCTCCTTGGCCTGCTCCGCGTAGGGACCGGCCTTCTCCTTCACCGTGGCGGCGTAGGGACCGGCCTTGGCCTTGGCGGCCTCGGCATAGGGAGCAGCCTTCTCCTTGATGGGCGCCGCCTTCTCCGAGGCGGTCGCGAGGGCCGACTGGACGCGCGGGTCATGGGTGACCTTGTTCGCGCCGGCCTTCAGCTGCTCAGACTTGTTCTTGACCAGCACGCCGACACCAGCGGCGGCGATGGCAAGCAGGATGAGCTTTTTCACTTCTTGACCTTCCGAGAGACAGCATTTGGTTCGGTTTGATGGGTACGCCGGTGAACCCAAACCTAGGCGTCAAACACAAGATCAAAGTCCCCCGACATGCCTAGTCTCTAACGGACCAGGCGATTCCGTCGAGGATGTCGGACTCGGAGACCAGCAGAGACTCCACATGCGAGCGCCTCAGGATCCGGCTGAGGATCACCCCACCGGCGGCGATCACGTCGGCTCGTCCGGGGTGCATCCAGGGCAGCGCCAGCCGCTCCTCGACGGTCATCGCCAGAAGGCGGTCGACGAGCCGGTAGACGTCGTCGGGCGCGACCTCGGCGTGATCTGTGGCCGTGCGGTCGTACGCAGTCAGCTCGAGCAGCCCCATGGCCAGCTGGATCATGGTGCCGCCGACGGCGACCACGGTGTCGGCGGCCGCCGGGTCGACGGGGCAGTCGTCGAGGTGGGCGTCGATGTCGCGTACGCAAGCCTCGATCTCCTCGCGCGTGGGAGGGTCGGAGCGCAGGTGGCGCTCATGCAGACGCACCGAGCCGATGTCCATGCTGTCCGCCTCGCCGACGCTCAGGGTCGGGCCGCCGCCGAGGATCAGCTCGGTGGACCCGCCACCGATGTCGATCACCAGCACCGGCGGCTCCGGGGTGACGCGCAGGTTGCGGACCGCGCCGCCGAAGGAGAGCGCCGCCTCCTCCGTCCCGGTGACGACCTCGGGCGTGACCCCGAGCCGAGCGCGTACGCCGTCGATGAAGGTCGCCGCGTTGGCGGCGTCCCGGGTGGCCGAGGTGGCCACGAAGCGCACCTTCTCGACACCGTGCCCGCGGATCAGCGTCGCGTACTCGTCGATGGCTTCGAAGGCGCGCTGCAGGGCCTCCTCCGCGAATACGCCGGTGCGGTCGACACCCTGGCCGAGGCGGACCATGCGGGCCTCGCGTACGTCCTCGTTCAGGCCGTCGGCGGTGACCGTCGCGATCAGCAGCTTGATGGTGTTGGTGCCACAGTCGATGGCAGCAACCCGCCGGGTCACTGTTCCTCGTCCTCCAGCTCGAGGTCCACGCACGGGCCGGTCTTCCACCACTCGCCGAGCCGCTCGAGCACCTCGTCGCCGAGCGGGTTGACGCCGGGGCCCTGGGCGAGCGCCTGGCCGGCGAGGACGTGCAGGCACTTGACCCGGTTGGGCATCCCACCTGCGGAGATGCCGTGGATCTCGGGCGGGTCACCGAGCTCGTAGCGCGCCTCGAGATAGGCCTCATGAGCCTTGGTGTAGGCGGCGGCGAGCTCCTCGTCGGTCGCCAGCCGCGCCTCCATGTCCTTCATCACGTGGGTGCCTTCGAGGGTGCCGATCTTCGAGGCTGCCCGCGGGCAGGTGAGGTAGAAGGTCGTCGGGAACGGGGTGCCGTTGGGCAGCCGCGGCTCGGTGGTCACCACATCGGGCAGCGAGCACGGGCAGCGGTGCCCCACCTCGTGGATCCCCCGTGGCTCGCGTCCCAGCTGTGCCGTGATCGCGGACACGTCCTTGGGATCGATCGCCATGTCATCAGTCTTTCTTCTGCTTGGGCGGGTCGATCTCCGACTCCGGCCCGTCTCCTGTCTGCTCCGGCGGGTCACCGGCCAGCAGCACGGAACCCCACGCATCGTCCCACCAAGCCTTCGGCTGCTCCGCACTGCCCACCTTGCCGGGGTCGGTGAGCTCCGGCTCGGTCTGGATGCGCTCGCCGTTCTCGTCGAGGGCGACGTACGCCGTCTCCCCCGGCATCACGAAGCCGAACCGCTCCCGGGCCTGCTGCTGGACGTAGGCAGGGTCCTCCCAGCGACGGGTCTGCTCCTCGAGCTGCTTGATGTGTTCCTTGCGCTCGGCGATCTCGGTCTGGAGGGCGTTGATGTCATGGCGCTGCTGGATGTAGGCGCGCAGCGAGGAGGCGTAGGAGATCACCATCACGGCGGCCACGACGATGATCATCATCGCGCGGCCGGTGAGCTTGGGCCGGCGCAGACGCTTGCGCAGCGCATCAATGCCTCCGATGCCTCCGATCGCCGCCGGGCGGGCCGGGATGGGAGCACGCGGCCGTCGCCCCGGCCCCTGTGGGGCCCGAGGACCGCGTACGCGCTTGCTCTGACCGGGTCCCTGCGTTGCCACGTCGCTCATCCTCCCATCCACGACCTACCTCCTGGCGTCAGACGCGCGGCGGGGCGGGGGGGGGGGGGGAGGGGGCAGGCGACGGGGGGGGGCCGGGGATAGGGCTA